>SVKT01000066.1 GCA_015068335.1 Oscillospiraceae bacterium
CAGCAAAAAGAGAACGGTGGCGCTGAGCAAGGAGTTCCAGAAGCGCTTCCAGGAAAAATTCGGCGCACTGCGCTGTCGTGATCTGCTCGCCAAAGGACTTCCTGCGGAGGACATCCCTGCCTCCGCAAAGGCGCTGGGCCTGACCGGCCACTGCGACATTATGATCGCAACGGCAACGGAGATCGTGGAAGAAATGCTGGCAGAGAGAACATAAGAGGAGAAACGGCTATGAGAAAGAGAGAAAAGAAACCCATTTTTGTCACGCTGCGTGCGGCATTGATTGCCACCAACGTTCTGTTTTATTTGGGACTGGGCTTGATGGGCGCGACGGTTATTTCCATCATCGCGGCCGGAAAAATCGGCCTTGTTCAGTATATTCTGGCCGTGCTGAGCGTGGTGGGAACTGCCGGCGGCGTTATGTTCGGTATGGTGCATCTCAACTGCCCCAACTGCGGCGAGTCCCTGATGCCCGGCGGCCGCCTGCCTACCAAACTGCCCAAGTTCTGTGCCGCGTGCGGCAGCGAGATCAAGGGAACGGACTGAACCCAAGCCGACCTTCAAAACCAACGGAAGGAGGGCCAGATATGAAGAAGCCAAATCTGGATGAACTGACGCCGCAGCAAGCCCTGAAAATCGCGCAGTATCTGTTTTACGGCGGGCTTGCTATGGTATTGCTGATGCTGTTCATCGGTGTGATTTTTGACAGTGTTGCACTGATGGCAGTTCTTGGGATAATTGGCCTTGCCTGTATGTTTGGTGGGGGAATTTTTGGCAACATTTATATCAGGTGTCCCAAGTGCCGGGGATCTTTGATGCCCGGAGGAAGGCTTCCGGGAAGCCTTTCCACCTACTGTCCCCACTGTGGAATGCGGATACCATAATCGCTTAGAGAAAGGAATCGCCTATGTCCTTCGTTCATTTACACGTACATACGGAGTTCAGCCTGCTGGACGGCGCCTGCCGCATCCGCGATCTGCCGAAGATCGTCAAGGAGATGGGGCAGACGGCTTGCGCCATCACGGACCACGGCGTTATGTACGGCGCGGTGGACTTTTACCGCGCCTGTAAGGCGGAGGGTATCAAGCCCATTATCGGCTGCGAAGTCTATGTGACGCCGCCCGGCCGTTCCCGCTTTGACAAGATCCACGAATTTGACGCGGAAAGCCGCCATCTGGTGCTGCTTTGCGAAAACGAGGAGGGCTATCGCAACCTCTCCTATATGGTCTCGATGGCGTGGACGGACGGTTTTTATATTAAGCCCCGCATTGATATGGCGCTGCTGCGGGAACATTCCGGTGGCCTGATCGCTCTGTCTGCCTGTCTTGCGGGCGAGATCCCCAAGCGCCTGCGCAACGGGGAGTACGAAAATGCAAAGAATTATGCCTTGCAGATGGCGGAACTGTTTGGCCCTGAACGGTTCTATCTGGAATTGCAGGATCACGGCATTCGGGACCAGGCGATCGTGAACCGCCAGTTGCTGCGGCTCCACGAGGAGACCGGGATCCCGCTGGTCTGCACCAATGACGCCCACTATCTCCGAAAAGAGGACGCCGAGGCTCACGATGTACTGCTGTGCATCCAGACGGGTAAGACCCTGGACGACGAGAACCGGATGCGCTATGAGCCCCGGAACTTCTACCTGCGCAGCGAAGCGGAGATGCAGGAACTGTTTGCGGAGTATGAGGACGCCATCGCCAACACGGAAAAGATCGCGGATATGTGCAACCTGGAATTTACCTTCGGTAAGTATCACCTTCCGGAATTCCAACTTCCGCCGGGCTATGACAGTTTCTCCTATCTGAAAAAACTCTGTGACGAGGGCTACCGTCGCCGCTACGGCGAGGACGAGCAGTACCGTTATCAACTGGAATACGAACAGGATATGATCGAGAAAATGGGCTTTACGGACTATTTCCTCATCGTGTCTGACTTTGTGCGTTATGCAAAGAGCGTGGATATCCCGGTTGGCCCGGGGCGCGGCAGCGCAGCAGGCTCAATGGTCAGTTACTGTCTGGATATCACGGATATCGACCCGATGCAGTACAGCCTGTATTTCGAGCGTTTTCTGAACCCGGAGCGCGTGTCTATGCCGGATATCGATATGGACTTCGGCGACACCCGCCGCGGGGAAGTGGTGGACTACGTCCGCCGCAAATACGGCGACGACCACGTGGCGCAGATCGTGACCTTTGGTACGATGGCGGCCCGCGGCGTGATCCGCGACGTGGGGCGAGTGATGAACATTCCCTACGCCGAGGTGGATCAGATCGCCAAGCAGGTCCCCAATACCCTGCACATCACGCTGGAAGATGCCCTGCGGTTCAGCAAGCCGCTGAGCGAACTTTATGACAACGATGAGCAGGTCAGAAAACTTATCGACACCGCAAAGGCGCTGGAAGGGATGCCCCGCCACGCGTCTACCCACGCCGCCGGCGTGGTGATCACCAAGCGTCCCGTTTATGAGTATGTACCTCTGGCGAAAAACGACGAATCGGTGGTCTGCCAGTATGTGATGACCACACTGGAAGAACTGGGGCTGCTGAAAATGGACTTCCTGGGCCTGCGCAACCTGACCGTTCTGGATGATGCGGTGAAAATGGTGCGCCAGCAGCAGCCGGACTTCCGGTTGGAGGACATTCCCGAGGACGATGCGGAGACTTTTGAAATGATCTCCCGCGGCCAGACTTCCGGCGTGTTCCAGATGGAATCCACCGGTATGACGGGTGTGTGCGTGGGTCTGAAACCCCAGAACATCGAGGACATCACGGCTATCATCGCGCTGTATCGCCCCGGCCCGATGGACTCTATCCCGCGGTTTATCGCCTGCAAGCACGATCCCAGGCTTATCTCCTATAAGCATCCCAGTCTGGAACCCATTCTCTCCATTACCTACGGCTGTATCGTCTATCAGGAGCAGGTCATTCAGATTTTCCAGCAGTTGGGCGGATATTCGCTGGGGCAGGCGGATATGGTGCGCCGTGCCATCTCCAAGAAAAAGGCTGCCCAGATCCAGCGGGAAAAGGACGCTTTTATCCACGGTGACGCAGAGCGCGGCATTGCAGGCTGCGTGGCAAACGGCATTCCCGAAGCCACGGCGGAGGCCATCTATCAGGAGATCTACGACTTTGCCAACTACGCCTTCAACAAGGCACACGCTGTGTCCTACGCGGTGGTGGCCTACCAGACGGCGTGGTTCAAGTGCCACTATCCCAAAGAGTATATGGCGGCGCTGCTGACCTCTGTGCTGGACAACTCCGATAAGATCGCCGGCTACATCAACGAGTGCAAGGACTGCGGCATCGCGCTGCTGCCGCCGGACATCAACGCCTCTGCCGACCGATTCACGGTAGAGGAGGGCGGTATCCGCTTCGGTCTGGTGGCCATTAAGAACATCGGCCGCGGCTTCATCCAGTCCGTGATGCGGGAGCGGGAAAACGGTCCTTTTGCATCCCTGCACGATTTCTGCACCCGGATGATGGGCAGTGATATGAATAAGCGTGCGGTGGAAAATCTGATCCGTGCCGGCGCTTTCGACACCACCGGTGCCCGTCGTTCTCAGTTGATCCGTGTCTATGAATCCGTGATGGACTCCATTGCTGCCCAGCAGCGGCAAAATTTGGAGGGACAGATGGATTTCTTCTCTCTTTCTGCCGGGAACAATGTGAATTCAACCGGTGTAAAGGAGATAAACCTGCCGGATATTCCGGAGTTTACCGCCCAGGAATTGATGATGATGGAGAAGGAAACCACGGGACTGTACCTTTCGGGACACCCGATGGACCAATACCGCGAGGTGGTGCGGCGGATGAAAACGCCCTCCATCGGCACCATTTTGGAAGATTTCTCCCAGGAGGGCGGCCCAAGACGCTTTGCGGACAACCAACGCATTACGGTCTGCGGCGTTGTGGGCTCCGTCAAGACCAAAACCACAAAAAACAACTCCCTGATGGCCTATGTGACCATCGAGGACGACACCGCCTCGATGGAGATGCTTTGCTTCTCCCGGGTACTGGACACCTGCGGCGCATACCTGAAAGAGAATCAGGCAGTTGTCGTCAAGGGCAAACTGTCCGTGCGGGACGAAAAAGCCCCACAGATTATGTGCGACTCTGTCTATCCGCTCTCTGTGGCGGAAAGCGAACTGCCGCCCGTTGAATCCGTGCCTGCCGACGAGGAGAAGAAGGTTGCCGGAAGCACCCTCTTTTTGAAGTTCCCGAGCATCGACCACCCCTCGGTGCGGCATATGAGGCTGGTGTTCAATATGTTCCCCGGCGATACGCAGGTCAAAATGGTGATGGCGGATACCCGCAAGGTATACGGAACGCAGGTGCTGCTTCACAAGGCTTTGATCGACGAGGCAAAAGAGATTTTGGGACCGGAAAATGTGGTCATCAAGTAATAGAAAAGCACCCCAACCGTGGTTGGGGTGCTTTTTGCGTCAATTGGATTCATCCGGCGTTTCCGAGAGCATCAACTTCATAATCTCCGTGAAAATGTACTCGGGATTCTTCTGGAAGCGCTGGGTAAAGACCTGTGCCATATTTTCCTGAACAGCCATCAGTTTCAGATCCATAATGTTGCCCAGATCGTCGTCCAGCGCCATATGGACCGTGTAGGTTCCGTTTTCCCGTTTGGCATAGGAGGCACGGACCTGATGCTTGCGGCGCAGTTTGCGGTTCCAGTTTTCCAGATCCCTGTCACAGCGGAGGCGAACGGAGTAGGGGAGGCTGGATTCGCAGATCTCGCTGTTGCGGATGCCCTTTTCCGTGATGGCGTAGAGGCCGTCCTCCGAAAGTGTCAGGTGATCGGTGGTCACCAGATCCCGCATACACTCGGAAAAGTCAAAATAATCCACACCGTCATCACAAAGCGCCAGTTCCAGAATCGTGTTGAAGGGCACCGGCTCGATGATGCGGGCGGCAATATATAAAATCAGAAATTTAATGTCCAGTTTGTCGTGGATAAAACCGCGGCCTGCCATCTGTACTACCTCCGATCAGATGCTCTGGATTCAGTATACTCTGTCCCGCAGAATTTGTACAGACCGAAATCGAAAAAGGTCGAATTTTACCTTGACGCGTTTCCCCCGGATTGGTATCATAAGTGCAACAACTCTGAGAGGAAGCGACAGCATTATGAACAAGCGTTTGGCAGCAGCAATTCTTGCAGTGTGGATGGCCTTTTCTCTGGCCGGATGCGGCGAGAAGGAAGAGATCCCTCCGGTCACGGATCCGGTGGAAGACGAGATCGTTACCCCTGATCCTGTGCCCGAAATCGATCCGAATCTGCCCAAGGGTATCAATCCCCTGACGGGAATGCCGATGGAACCCGAGTATGAAAACGACCGCCCTGTTGCGGTGATGCTCAATAACCTCAAAGCGGCTCAGCCCCAGTTGGGTGTCAGCAAGGCGGATATTATCTATGAGATCCCGGCAGAGGGTGCTGTTACCCGTATGATCGGCATTTTTCAGTCTTTGGAGGGTGTCGGCAATCTGGGCAGCATCCGTTCCACCCGCTCTTATTATCTGGAAGCGGCACTGGGCCACGACGCGGTGCTGGTGCACGCAGGTGCCAGCCCTCAGGCCTATCAGGAGATCCCCGCCTGGGGCGTGGATAACATCGACGGCATCAAGGGTGGCAATATGGGCAACGCCTTCTGGCGGGATGCCGACAGAAAAAAGACCGCCGGCTATGAGCACAGCCTGCTGACCTCCGGCGAGAAGATCAGTGCATTCCTTGCCAGCGGTACGTACAGCACGGAGCACGCAGAGGATTATCGGTACGAGCAGGCTTTTGTCGAGGATGGTACGCCGGCAGGCGGCGCCGCGGCAGAGACTGTTACGCTGAAATTTTCCAGTTATAAGACCGGCGTGTTTGAGTACGATGACAATACCAAGCAGTATCTGGTGAGCCAGTACAACGGCCCCTATGTGGACGGCAACACCGGCGAGCGGGTCGGCGTGACCAACGTGCTGGTTCTGGAAACGGACATCAGCCTGATTCCCGGCGATACGGCCGGACGCCTGAACGTCCGTATGACCGGTACCGGCAGCGGCACCTATTTCTGCGGCGGCAAGAGCGTTCCCATTACCTGGAACAAGACGGACCGCAACAGCCCCTTTACCTATCAGTTGCAGGACGGAACGGCCCTGTCCCTTGGAAAGGGAACGAGTTATGTCTGCATTATGGATCCCAACAGCAGTACCCTGAGCATTGGATAAAACGAGAGAACAGCCGCTGAAAGCGGCTGTTCTTTTCTTTTATTCTCCGAAGATGCAGCTGGCTTTGGCGTCCTCGTAGTTTTCGGGAAGGTTCACCGTATTGGGCGGGAAGAACTCTCCCACGGGGAAGGCGATGTTCCGGAAGATGCAGCAGGGATCTTCGCTGCGGTTGGCGCCGCAGGAGCAATCCTTTTCCGGCATACAGTAGTTGTATACCGGGATGAGCAGTTGGGTATCCCGTTCCAGACGAACAATGGAGAACTGCCCCAGCGTCACATAGATGCGGCGCGCCTCATCGCTGCCGCACAGTTCCCCGTCGAAGCAACTGCTGACAAAGGCAGGAACCTCGCACAGGTCGCAGTCGCAGCCACGCTTGCCGCAATGATCGGTGATCCGGGCGTCCAGCACGATGGGATCCACCGCTTCCACCACGGCGATGGGGGAATTGGCACGGCGCATCAACTGGTGGTCGGGCTCTCCGGTCTGCATAGAGGAGGAGAAGATCTTGGCATTTCCCTCGCTGCCGAAGAGGATCACCCGCTTGTCGAACACGCAAAGACCCTCCACGCTGACGGGCGCGGGACTGCTGAGATACGCTTGCAGCGTCACGGCGTAGAAGAACCGCATATCCACCGTATAGAACCCGCGGTTGAAACTGACGGGCTCCACGTCCACATATACGTGCAGCAGTTTTGCGCTGCCGCCCTTGACGGACAGCGCGCGATTGATGACATCCATATACTGCTGCTTCGGATAGAAGCGCAGGTCCTCGATACAATCTTTGTCCCGGCAGGAGTCATAGATCTTTCGGGTATGGATGCAAACCGCCTCTCGGATGCCGCTGAGATCCGTGACCGGACCGGGCATAACTTTTTCGGGCATTGCAATACCTCCTAATAAGTAACTATGAAAGAAAGAGTTCTTTCAATCCAGTGTATGCAACCGGCGGAAATGGGTGCGCAGAAGGGCAGCCGATCGTAGCCGGACAGATCACCTTTGCAGGGTGATCTTTTTTTCTGCCGCTGTCATACTTGCGGACGAGCCGTCATAGAGTGGAAGCACAAAAGAAAAGGGAGGGAGCCCCTTGGAAAAGGATTTTCGGGTCGTGCGGTATGAGGCGGCGGCAGCGGTACTTCCGTTCCGGCTTCGCAAGGCAGCGCTGGCGCTGCCGCAGGAACAACAGGTGGAGGCAGAGGAGTTTCGCCTGCGGTGCGGGAGAGAGATGACGGTGCTGCTGCCGCAGGGAGAGGTGTCCTTGAATGTCACTGTTGAGCCGGAGGAACTGGAAACCCTGTGCAATCTGGCTACGGAATTTTCGCGTTACGCTGCGGTGGAAACCCTGCGGGAGGGCTTTGTTCCGGTGCAGGGCGGCTTTCGCGTGGGCCTGTGCGGAACGACCGTGATGAAAGACGGAACGAACACCAATCTGAAAAATTTCTCCTCCGCGGTGATCCGTATCGCAAGGGAACATAAGGGAATTGCGGATTCGCTGGCGGAGCGGCTGTTTTCCCGCGGTATCTTTGTCAGCACGCTGATCCTTTCGCCGCCGGGCGGAGGAAAAACCACGCTGCTGCGGGATCTGGTGCGGGTGCTGTCCACCGGTGGAAGAACCTATTCTCCCCAAAGAGTCTCGCTGATCGATGAGCGAGGGGAGGTAGCGGTCTGCTATCGGGGAAGCCCGCAGATGGATGTCGGCCCCCATACCGACGTGCTGGACGCCTGTCCGAAAGCCATCGGCATTCCTATGGTGCTGCGGGCGATGAACCCACAGATCATCGCCGTGGATGAGATCACCGCTGCGGAGGATCTGAAAGCGCTGTCTATGGCTGCCGGCTGCGGCGTTGGACTGCTGGCTACGGTACACGCAGCAGATCGTGAGGATATGCAGAGGAAACCGCTGTACCGCAATCTGCTGGAAGAGCAGGTGTTTGGCAGGCTCATCCGCATCGTTCCGACGGTGGAAGGGAGAGCCTTTGAAATCGAGGATCTGCTATGTTGAAGGCGGCGGGCAGTCTTTGCATTCTGGCGGGCGGGTTTCTTGCGCGATGGCAGCAGATGGCCCAGCGCCGGCGGCGGAGGGACACGCTGTCCGATCTGCTGTGTGCGCTGCGGCGGATGTGCGAGGAGATCCGCTGTGCGAGAACGCCGCTGCCCACGCTTTTGCATCGACTGGGCAGGGACTGCGGGGAGGATGCGGCCGGGCTGTTTCTGGCCGCGGCAAAGGCCACTGCCGGTGGCGAGCAGTTGGCGGATGTTTGGAGGCAGGCGGCGCAGGCTTTGCCGATCTCCCGGGAAGCAGGCGCTTCTCTGGCGAGATTAGGAGAAGATCTGCACGGCGATGAGGAACAAATCTGTAATGCAGTTTCCCTTGTCATACAACTTCTTGCAAGGGAAACGGAGGAAATGGACAGGAACATTCGTGCGGACGGGCAAAGAGTTTCGGCCTTGTGCCTTTCCGGAGCCGCCTTGCTGGTGATCCTGCTGATTTGAGGGGAAGTATGGAAGTTGATCTGATTTTCAAAATTGCCGCCATTGGGATTCTGGTGTCGGTACTGAATCAACTGCTGGTGCGCTCGGGGCGGGAAGAACAGGCAATGATGACGACCCTGGCAGGACTTAGGAATACAAGATAGAAGTGTTATGATCCCTGTTATCACGAACAACTACAGCAAAGAAGTTTCGTATTATAGGGAATATGTGTATAGATTGCATATAATTGTAGGATAAAAGTT
>SVKT01000067.1 GCA_015068335.1 Oscillospiraceae bacterium
AATTCCCGAGGGGGAAGTGGTGATCGCCTCCGGCCCCCTGACCTCCGACGCGCTGGCTGAAACGCTGCAGGGACTGCTGGGCGAGGACAGTGATCTTCATTTCTTTGACGCGGCGGCGCCTCTGGTGAGCGCCGAGAGCGTGGATATGGATAAGGCCTGGTTCGGTTCCCGTTATGACAAGGGCGGCGATGACTATGTGAACTGCCCCATGAACAAAGAGGAGTATGACGCGTTCTGGGAAGCACTGACTACCGCGCAGGAGGCGGAAGTCCACGGCTTTGAGGACGGCATGGTGTTTGAGGGCTGCATGCCCGTGGAAGTCATGGCACGTCGCGGCCACGATACCCTGCTTTACGGTCCTCTGAAGGCCCGTGGACTGGATGACCCCCGCACCGGCCGCTGGCCTTACGCCGTGGTGCAGCTGCGGCGGGACAATGCCGATGGTACTGTCTATAATCTGGTGGGCTTCCAGACCCACCTGCGCTTCCCGGAGCAGAAGCGGGTGTTCTCTATGATCCCCGCCCTGCACGATGCGGAGTTTCTGCGCTACGGCGTGATGCACCGCAACACCTTCCTGAACTCCCCCAACCTGCTGGACCGCTATTACCGCTTGAAGGCACAGCCCCGCATTTCCTTCGCCGGACAGATGACCGGCGTGGAGGGCTATGTGGAGTCTGCCGCCAGCGGGTTCCTGGTGGGCGTGGAAACGGCCCGCCGCCTGCGGGGGATGGAGCCGGTGGACTTCCCCCGGGAGACCGCCATCGGCGCGCTGGGACTGTATGTTTCCAACCAGTCCATCACCCAGTTCCAGCCGATGAACATCAACTTCGGCATCATCCCGCCCCTTGACCATCGGGTGAAAGGGAAACGGGCGAAAAATGCCGAACTGTCCCAGCGGTCTCTGGCCGTGATCGAAGAGATAAAGGAGGACGTACGGAAATGAAGATCATCGTAGACGCTATGGGCGGCGACAACGCTCCGCAGGCCATCGTGGAGGGCGCGCTGGATGCGCACCGGCTCTATGGTATGGATATCGTTCTGGTGGGCCGCGCGGCAGAAGTGCTGCGGGCTGTGGAAGCCTGCGGCGAGACCACGCTGCCTGCCGGCGTGGAGATCAAGGACGCCAGCGAGGTGGTTGAGATCTGCGACGATCCTGCCACTGCGTTCAAGGTGAAAAAGGACTCCTCCCTGACGGTTGGTATGAATATGCTGAAAGCCGGCGAAGGAGACGCTTTTGTGTCCGCCGGTTCCACCGGTGCGCTGCTCTCGGGCGCAACGCTGCTGGTCAAGCGCATCCGGGGCATCCGCCGTGCCGCGATGGGGCCTGTGATCCCCACCTTTGGCGGAAAGGCCGTGCTGTGCGACTGCGGCGCCAACGCCGAATGCACCGCCGAATACTTACTGCAATTTGCCTACCTGGGCAGTTACTATGCCAAGCGCGTGCTGGGACTGGAACAGCCCCGTGTGGCGCTGCTGAACATCGGCGCCGAAGCGGAGAAGGGCGACGCCCTGCGCCACGAGGCCCACGCCTTGCTGAGAGAGGCGGGCGAGGCCGGCCGCATCCACTTCATCGGCAACATCGAGGCCGGTGACGCGATGCTGGGCGGCGCCGACGTTATCGTGGCAGACGGCTTTGCCGGCAACGTGATGCTCAAAAGCGTGGAGGGCACGGCCAAGTTTTTGATGAAGGAACTCAAAGGCGTGTTCTATTCCAGCACCAAGACCAAACTGGGCGCCCTGCTGGTGAAGAAGGAAATGGCCGGGATGAAGAAACTGCTGGACCCCTCCGAGGTGGGCGGCACGCCCTTCCTGGGCATTTCCAAGCCGGTGCTCAAAGCCCACGGTTCTTCCGATGCCCGGGCCATCTGCAACGCCGTGCTGCGGGCGATGGAGTATGCAGAGAGCGGCTTTATTGCCGACGTGGAGGCCAATGTCGACGCGATGAAAGTGGATCGCGGCGCAGAAAAAGTGCAGGCACCCTCTTGACAGGGGATGGCTGTTGCCGTATGATTGCTTCGAGCAATGCAAAAAAATCCTTGTGAGGAGTAGATTTGTATGTCTTTTGAAGAAATTTTTCAGACGATGCGTGACCTGGTGGCCGAGCAGTTTGCAATGGAGCCCGCTGAGGTGACTATGGAGTCCTCTTTCGAGGAGGATCTGGGCGCCGACTCCGTGGATCTGGTGGAACTGGTTATGGCTATGGAGGAAGAATTCGAGGTCGGCGAGATCCAGGAGGAAGACCTGGGCGCGCTCAAAACCGTAGGCGACGCTGTGAATTTTATCGCAGGCAAGTTGAAATAATGGATGATGAAGCCCCGCGAGCATCCGCGGGGTTTCCTTTTGAAGAGGGCAGTTATGCAGAAGTTGGAGAAAAAACTGAATTATGCCTTCCGTGATCCCGCATTGTTGTCCGAGGCGCTGACCCACAGTTCCTACGCCAACGAACACCGCGGCGACCACCTGAACAGCAACGAGCGTCTGGAATTTCTGGGCGACTCCGTGCTGGGCTTTGTAACGGCGGAGTTCCTCTTTGCCAACCACCCCGACGCCCCGGAGGGCGACCTGACCCGCACCCGCGCCGCGCTGGTGTGCGAGCAGAGCCTGTATGAGGTGGCGCGCAAACTGGATCTTGGCCAGTACCTGAAACTGGGCCGGGGCGAAGAAGCCGGCGGCGGCCGGGAGCGCGTTTCCATTCTGGCGGACGCCACCGAGGCCGTCTTTGCCGCCGTGTATCTGGATGGCGGCATTGCCGCCGCCTCCGCGCTGATCCACCGCGTTCTGCTGGATGCAGAGCGGGAGGAGGCTGTGGAGGTCCGCCGGCGCGACTGCAAGACGGCGTTGCAGGAACTGATCCAGCGGACGCCCAACCACACCATCACCTATCAGTTGGTGGAGGAGAGCGGCCCCGACCACTGCCGCGTGTTTGCGGTGGAGGTCAGCGTGGACGAGAAGGTCATCGGCCGCGGCGAAGGGCGCAGCAAAAAGGGCGCCGAGCAGGCAGCGGCCAAGGCAGCGCTGGAACTGCTGGACGGCAAATAATACGCAAACGAGGAGCAGGCAGAGGGAAGACCGCTGCCTGCTTTTTTGTCGTCGGGCAGCGGCTGGAAAATCCCTTTTAACTTAACGTGTTGGTTAAGGCATATTTGAAATTTCGCTGGTGATTTGCAGCATAAAGAAAACAGCCCCATCTTTTTGACAGAGCCGCGAAACTCGACAAACTGAGACCTAACGATTAGCCCATACTTCTCTTGAAATTGCAAATACCTTTGTAATTTCATTTTCCTCATCCAAATACTCATCCACTTGTGTGCAACCATAAGAAATCGCAGTTTTGAATGATGGCTCATTCGTATACTTCATATAGGAATATATTATGTTAAAAGGTGTATTGTTAAAAGCCCAATCTCTAACTGCAATTGCCGCTTCTTTTGCGTATCCTTTTCTTTGTTTATCTCCTCTTATATGGTATCCGATTTCAGGCTTTATCTGTCCATTGATTAGTTGCATTGTCAATCCGCAATCACCTATCATCTCGCCTGTTTCTTTCAAACATACTGCCCACAATCCAAACCCCAATATCCGATATCTTTCCATATTTCGCTCTATCCAGTTTCTTACTCTGATTTCATCAAATGTATATGGATAATGCTGCATTATGTCTGAATCACCCAATACTTTATAAAGCGAATCGAAATCATTTTTCGTCATTTCTCTTAATAATAAACGTTCTGTTTCAATAACCATTACTTCTCTCCTACAAATTCAAGGTTGTCTGTTCAATCTACTGTACCATATTGCTCTGCTTTCTTCAACGCATAGTGAAAATGCTGGAATTGACCCCGCCCACACTTTAAGTTAACAGGGATGCTGGAAATATGGACTGGAATTTACTGCCCGGGCGTGCTATACTATTACTGTATGAAAATCTGTGCGCATAAGGAGCGTGAAGACTTTGTCCTTTCTGACAGCGGTTTTGCTTGGTTTGATCCAGGGTGTGGCGGAGTTTCTGCCGGTTTCCAGTTCCGGCCATCTGGCCATTGCGGAGAATTTGCTGAATATGTCCGGCGCTTCCGAAGTTCCGGAGTTTTTCGATGTGCTGCTCCATCTGGGCACGCTGATCGCGGTGTTCGCAGCCTACTGGGGCGACATCCGCGATATGGTCACGGAATTTTTCTGCGGCGTCCGTGACCTTGCCCGGCACACCACGCCGTCCCCTGTGCCTCCGGCACGGCGGCTGATCCTGCTCATCATCGTGGGCACGCTGCCTCTGGCGCTGGTGCTGCCCATCAAGGATCTGGTGGAGGGCCTTTCCAGCAATATGTATTTCGTGGGCGGCGCCCTGATCGGCACCGGCTTCCTGCTGTTTGCCAGCGACCGGGTGAAGAAGGGGAACAAGACCGCGCGCAGCGCCAGACTGCTGGATGCATTTCTGGTGGGTGTGGCACAGGCTGTTGCCACCTGCCCCGGCGTCTCCCGCTCCGGCACTACCATCACCGCCGGCTGCTTCGTGGGCTTTGAGCGGAAGTTTGCCGTGCGCTATTCCTTCCTGATGTCCATCCCCGCCATTCTGGGCGCCAACATTTTGAGCCTGAAAGACGCCATCGGCACCGTGATTTGGAGTGAAGTGCCTGTGTATCTGGCAGGCGTGGCGGTCTCCGCCGTGGTGGGCTATGCCTGCATCCGCCTGTTGAAAATGATCGCCGATAAGGGGCGTTTCGGCGCCTTTGCATACTACTGCTGGGTCGTGGGCGCGGCAACGCTGCTGCTGACTGTGATCCGCAACTGAACGGAGGGAAAACGATGGCTTCCAAATCCCAAAAGAAAAAGAACGCGGCTGTTCAGAAGAGCAGCGCCAAGCAGTCCCAAAAGACCGGGGGAAGAAAAGGTCCCGCATCCGGCAAGTCCGCCGCTTCCGCCAGGAAGCAGCCCATCCGCCGTGAGGTTTGGAGCGGCGTGCTTTTGGTGCTGGCGCTGTGCCTCTTTGTGGACTATCTTAAAGGCGACGCAATTTTGATCGACGGCTTCGGAAAAATGCTCAAAGGCCTTTTGGGCTACGGTTACTGGGTCGCGGCGCCTGCGCTGACCTACGCCGGATTGATCCTGCTGTTCCATCACGGACGGCCCGTCCGTCTGCGCGTCGCCTGTGTGCTGCTGCTGCCGATGGTGTTCGGTATGCTGAGCCATATGACCCGCAGCGAGATCACGGTGGCCGAGGCGAAAGTCCTCTGGGAGACCGGCGTTGCGGTGTCTTCCGGCGGCGTGGTGGCCGGCGTGCTGTCCTTTGTGTTTGTCACGCTGCTGACCAAGGTGGTTTCCGTTATTTTGTTCGTGCTGGTGTTTGCCGGCCTTCTGCTGGCCGCCACGAACATTACGCCTTCTATGCTGGTCGAGTGGTATCGCTCCCGTCCCCGCTATGAGAAAGAACCTGAACCGGAGCGCCCCGTCCCCGCTGCCATTCCGGTGGAGAAGCCTCGTCGTGCGCCGGAAAAGAACATTCGCCAGTATGACATCCCGCTGGACGACGAGCCTCTGGCAGATTTCGGCAAGAAGCCCGTCCCCGCGCCCGCTCCCGCGGCCGCGCCCCAGAAGGAAAAGGAAGGCGGCCGCTTTACCGGTTTCTTCCGCCATAAGTCCGAGGCGCAGAAGACGCCGGATCAAGTGGTAGCGGGCAAGGCCGAGGAAACGCCAGCGGCGCCCGAAGTTGCGGAGGAGGTACCCGCGCAGCCGCCTAAGCCTCCTGTGGAAGCGCCGATGCCCATTCAGGAGCCGGTGTCGCCCCGCAAGGAAAAGATGACCACGGCCAAGGAAGTGGCCGCCCAGACCGCCGCGGTGACCGCCGAGATCGAGGAAAAACTGGCTGCCGAGGAGGAGACCTATCAGTTCCCGCCCATCACGCTGCTGAAAAACGGCGGCAGCGGCAACGTAGCCGAGACCGGCGCGGAACTGCGGAACAACTCCCGCCGTCTGGCGGAGACCCTCGCCAGTTTCGGCGTGGACGCCACTCCTGCGGACGTGGTGCACGGCCCCTCGGTCACCCGGTATGAGTTCGTACTGGATCAGGGCGTGAAACTTGCCAAGATCACCAACCTGGCAGACGACATTGCGCTGGCGCTGGGCGCTTCCGGCGTCCGCATCGCCCCCATTCCCGACAAGATCTCCGTGGTGGGCATTGAGGTGCCCAACAAGCGGGTGACCCCCGTCCTGATCCGGGACGTGATCGAATCCCGCGACTTTACGGAGCACCGCTCCAAGACGGCGTTCTCCCTGGGCCGCGACATCGGTGGCCGGAACGTCATCGGCGACATTGAGAAACTGCCCCACGTGCTCATTGCCGGTACCACGGGTTCCGGTAAGTCGGTGTGTACCAACTCCCTCATCATCTCTCTGCTCTATAAGTCTACCCCCGATGAAGTCCGCTTCATTATGGTGGACCCCAAGATGGTGGAACTTGCGCCCTACAACGGCATCCCCCATCTGCTCATCCCCGTGGTGACCGACCCCAAGAAGGCGGCCGGCGCGTTGCAATGGGCCGTTTTCGAAATGATGAAGCGCTACAAGACCTTCTCTGAGCACGGTGTTAAGAAATTGGAGGAGTTCAACCGTCTGGCCCGGGCCAGCGAGGAACTGGAAACGATGCCCAGCGTTGTGGTGGTCATCGACGAGTTGGCCGACCTGATGCTGGTGGCGGCAAAAGAGGTGGAAGAATCCATCTGCCGTGTGGCCCAGATGGGCCGTGCCGCCGGCGTGCATCTGGTGATTGCCACCCAGCGTCCCTCCGCCGACGTCATCACCGGATTGATGAAGGCCAACATCCCCAGCCGCATCGCCTTTGCGGTGGCGTCCTCTCTGGAATCCCGTATCATCCTGGATACCACCGGCGCAGAAAAACTGGTGGGCCGCGGCGATATGCTGTATGCGCCTCTGGGCGCCGGTAAGCCCCAGCGCGTGCAGGGCTGCTACATCTCGCCCGAGGAGATCGAGGATGTGGTGCAGTTCGTCAAGCAGAGCGGCGAGGCGCGCTATTCCGACGAAGTCATCGCCAAGATCGAGGAATCCATTCAGGAGAAGGAAAAAGGCGGCGCCAGAGGCGAGAGCGCCGGCGAAGCGTCCGACGCCGACGGCGACGAACTGCTGCCCGCCGCCGTGGATGTGGTGCTGGAAATCGGACAGGCTTCCGTTTCTATGCTCCAACGCCGTCTGAAACTGGGTTATTCCCGCGCCGCCCGTCTGGTGGACCAGATGGAGGAGCGCGGCATCGTGGGGCCTTTTGAGGGCTCCAAACCCCGCCAACTGCTGATCACCCGCGCACAGTGGCAGGAAATGCAGATGGGCGCTGCCGGCGGCAGCAGCAGCGACGAATCCTACCCCTTCCCGGAGGAGGAATGAAGGCGCTGTTGAGGTTGACAAAATTTTCAAAAGCGATATAATGTATGCGAAAGTACGGAGAGAAGACAGTCGTGTGAATCGTGGTTACAGCGAGAGAAAGAGTTGACTTTCAGCGTATTTGCGGCGGCTGCCTTCGGCATCCGTGAGAAGCCGAAACTCCCGTTCCCGTTACCTGCGGCATACGATGTTCCTAAATGGACAGGTCGGGGCGGCATTCTGTAAATCCTCGTTCGCCCCTGACAGTTGTCAGGGGCGAATTTCTTCGGCTTTTTCCCCAAAACATACTACCAAGGAGGCTCTTTAAATGAAGTTTTCCAGCAAGATCGAGGCCTGCGGCCTTTCCCCTATGCGCAAGTTCACTCCCTATGCCGTGAAGGCCAAGGCCGCCGGCAAGAAGGTCTATCACCTGAACATCGGCCAGCCCGATATTGAGACCCCTCAGGCGTTCTTTGACGCCGTGACCAAGTTCCGTGAGTCTGTGCTGGCTTACGCTCCCTCTCCCGGTCTGCCCGTGTACATCGCCGCCGTCCGTGACTACTACGCCAAGATGGGCGTGGAACTGGACGAGGGCGACATCGTGGCCACCACCGGCGGCAGCGAGGCTTTGCAGATCGCGCTGAGCTGCATCCTGGATCCCGGCGACGAGGTCCTGGTTCCCGAGCCCTTCTATCCCAACTACAACACCTTCGTGCGTCTGGCCAACGGCAAGATCACTCCCATCCCCACCTCTCCCGAGGAGGGCTATGCCTACGCTGACCGTGCCCGCATCGAGGCCTGCATCAACGAGAACACCCGCGCCATTATGCTCAGCAACCCCGGCAACCCCACCGGCGTCATTCTGACCCGTGAGGAAGCCCGCCTGATCGCCGACATCGCCAAGGAGCACGACCTGTTCCTCATCGCCGACGAGGTGTATCGTGAGTTCGTTTACAACGGCCAGGAACTGGCTGTGAGTATGGCCACCTTCGACGACGTCAAGGAGAACGTCATCCTCATCGACTCCATCTCCAAGCGCTTCTCCGCCTGCGGCGCCCGTATCGGCGCGCTGATCTCCCGCAACAAG
>SVKT01000068.1 GCA_015068335.1 Oscillospiraceae bacterium
TGTGGAGCAGGACGCCTGCATCGGGTTTCTCCGCCGCCAAGCCGCGCTGCTGCACCCCAGGATCATCGTGTGTCTGGGCCGCATCGCCGCCAAGGCCATTATCAAGGAGGACTTCAAGATCACCCAGGAACACGGCCAGTGGTTTGCCCGGGGCGGCGTGCAGATGACCGCCATCTACCACCCCGCCGCCCTGCTGCGGGATGTGAGCAAACGCCCCGAAACCTTTGAGGATCTGAAATCTATCCAGTCCAAGATCCGGGAACTGTGCGACCGCACAGAGGTATGAATACGATCAAACCTCCTATGGATACCATAGGAGGTTTTTTCCGCCCGCGCGTCAAAACTCTGCCGCCTGCTGCTGCAATTCCTCAAAAGAGGATATATCATCTTTTTGCTTTAATTTCTCCTGTACCTCCGGGGACAGCCCATAAAAATACTCATAGGCCGACAGGTCCTGATCCAGCAGGTCCGAAAGGCAGAGATACCCGGGATTCGAATCTTCCATCTGCTTCACCTCCGCTTCCAGTATTGCCGAAAAAGCGCGGAAAACACATCTTTTCATCCGCTTTCATCTGTGGTATCCTGTATCCATATCATCGTGAAAACGAGGGATCTCTATGAATTATTACCAGGTCGACGGCCGGACGGCCGTCTCCCTTTCCCCGCTGCCGCTGCCGGAAGCGACGGAAACCGGCGCGCCGGAACTGTTTCTTTTTTTCCGTGACCCCGGGTGCAGCCCTGCGGTCTTTCGCCCCGCCGACCCCCGCCAGTTGACGGCAGAAACGGCGGACGTCCGCTGGCTGGACCCCGCCAGGCTGGGCGCTTTGCCGCAACTTCCCGAAAGCATCCGCTCCGCCGCGAATGTGCGTCACCCCCGCTGGCAGGACGCCCTCCGCTTCACCGCCCCGAAGCAGGGCAAAAAGCGTGTGCATCTGCTGGCGGCAGGCGATGTGGGCAGCACGCTGCTGACCGCGCTGAAACTGCTGGGCGGCGACTGCATCTCCACCATCGGCGTCTGCGATCTGAACGAAGCCACCGTGCAGCGCTGGTGCACGGAACTGGGGCAGATCGCCTGGCCGTGGGACTACGACGCGCTGCCGGAGGTGGAGGCCGTTTCTGCCGACAATCTCTTCGCCTGCGACGTGTTCATCTTCGCCGCCACAAAGGCCATCCCGCCGGTGGGCAGTGAGATCCGGGACGTCCGTATGGCGCAGTTTGCCGCCAACCGCCCTCTGGTGGAACATTTTGCCCGTCAGGCACGCAAGGCAAAGTTCGGCGGTTTGTTTATGGTGCTTTCCGACCCCGTCGACCCCCTGTGTAAGGCCGCGTGGCTGGCCTCCAATCAGGACGAGGCGGGGCATTTGGACCATCTCGGTCTCCTGCCGGAGCAGGTGCAGGGCTTCGGTCTCGGCGTGATGAACGCCCGGGCAGCCTACTACGCAAAGCAGGACGCCCGCTTCGCCTCCTTCCTGACCGAGGGCCGCGCCTTCGGCCCCCACGGCCGGGGTCTTGTCATCGCCAACTCCGTCACCCATTACGACGACGCCCTCTCCCGGGAACTGACCGAGGCGGTGGAGACCGCCAACCTCCGCATCCGGGAACTTGGCTTCAAGCCCTACGTGGCGCCCGCCGTTTCCTCCGGCGCGATGCAGTTGCTGCTGACTCTGCGGGGCCAGTGGCATTGCAGTTCTCTGTGTCTGGGCGGCGTGTGGTTCGGCACCCGAAACCGCTTCACAGCCCACGGTGTGGAAATGGAGACCCTCTCCCTGCCGGACGCGCTTTTTGCCCGCTTGCAGGAAACGGAAGCGGCCCTGAAAACCATTCTTTGAGGAGATGATGGTATGCTGACCGTCATAAACCTGAATCCCACAGGCGAGCCCCGCCTGTCCGGCATTCTGAACCAGGCGCTGGGCGATCGCTCGCACCGCACCCTCCCCGCCCTGACAGAGCCGCTGCGCAACTGCCGTCTCCTGTTCGCAGTCTCCCTCGGGGCGAACGGCGTGAACCACGCTCTCTATGACCTGCTGGCCTTCCTCCGCAGCCATCCCGGCTGCCTGCAAGGCTGCGTGGGCGGCGTGCTGGTGGACGGAAGCGGGAACCTGTACACCAAGACCGCAGCGCGGGAACTGGTGCTGGCGGCGTCGCTGGCAGGCTGCTCGTTCATTGGCCGTCCGCTGGTGGAGGCCACCGGCGACCTGCGCAACTTCGCCGTGCAGGCCAAAAACGCCGCCTGCTCGCTGGAAGAGGCCTACGCGCTGGCTGCCGCCGATCTGGTGCAGCGCATCCTCGCCTTCGCTCCCGTCAAAACCAAGTGCCCCAAACTTCTGGTGCTCCACGCGTCCAGTCACCGCACCTCCAACACGATGGCCCTGTGGAGCCGGGTGCGGGCAGGACTGGCAGACAAGTGCGACATCAAGGAAGTCGGCCTGCGAAACGGCACGCTGGAAGATTGCTCCGGCTGCCCCTACACGATGTGCCTCCACTTCGGCGAACAGGGCGAGTGCTTCTACGGCGGCGTGATGGTGCAGGAGGTCTATCCCGCCATCCGGGAGGCGGACGCAGTGATCCTGCTCTGCCCCAACTACAACGACGCCCTCTCGGCCAACCTGACCGCCGCCATCAACCGCCTCACCGCCCTCTACCGCACCACGCCCTTTACCGACAAGGCGGTGTTCGCGATGGTGGTCTCCGGTTACTCCGGCGGCGACATCGTGGCCAGCCAGGTGATCTCCGCCCTGAATATGAACAAGGGCTTCCGCCTGCCGGCTGGCTTCTGTATGCTGGAAACCGCCAACGACGCCGGCACCGCCATCCACCTGCCCGGCATCGAGGACCGGCTGGCACAGTTTACTGAAAATATATTATGTCAACTTGTTGAGTGAAGAAAGGCACACCGTTTCCGGTGTGCCTTCTTTTTTACATCCGGTCGTCCCAACCGTCATAGTCCAGCGACATCCCATCCTCCACCTGCGTGTTTTGCAGGAGAACACCCGTGCTGTCCCGAGCCTCCACACGAACGCGGATGATGTCCGCAGTTTCCGTCTCCGTGATGAAATATCGTCTGCCGTCACTTCCGGTCACCGCTTCAACGGAGAGCACCTGCTCCTGCTCCGACTGCCAGTCTCTCACATAGAGGGTCACACTGCTCACAGCGGCGTCATTGATGCAACCAAAAATCACCTGCGGGTACACGCCCTCCTCCGGGTCCCAGGAGTACCAGGCATACATCACATCCACAGCCTGCTGCGTCCGCGCCACGGGCCACGCAAAGCCGGGCTGCCAGCCCCGCCACGGCGTCCAGCGGGCGCAGGAGAGCATCAGCATCTCCTCGCTTCCCGCCGCAAACACCCGGGCACTTCCAAAGCCCGTATGGTAACGGTCCCGCACTTGAAATTCCACGTTCATCGTATCCGTGAAGAACAGACGCTCCTGCCGGCGCAGCGCACTCCCCGGCGTCAGACCGTACAGTCCCGCAGCGCTGCAAACCAGCACCAGAACGCACAGTCCGGCCAGCGCCCGCAGCGCCTTTTTCCGGCGGGTGGGCAGCCTCTCTTTTTTCATACCGCCGCCTCCTTCCAGGGAAGTTCCACCGTGAAATCATAGCGGTGTCCGTTCTGGTCGTATGTAAATTCCAGTACCTCGCCCCATTTCACAGGCACATAGATCAGCCATTGCTGCTGTCCGCTGAACACTCTGCCCGTGACCTCCCGGCCATCCGGCGCGCTGAACGCGCCCCGCAACTGGGGCGTTTTCCGCAAGGGATTTTCACTGTACCAGGTGACGGCCACCCAGGCGGTGGTCTCCGCCGCCTCCGGGTCTTCCAGCCCCACCTGATAGAGTCGCATCGTCACACCGTCCACCGTCCGGCGCAGATCGATCTCCGTCAATTCCTCGGCAACAGGCAGGTCAGTATCTCCCATTCTGATATAAGCCATATCCCACTCCCGCAGCGGCCAGAAGCGGGCCGCCAGATGATCCTTCACCTGTCCGCCCAGATTCCACAGGGGCGAGAGCATACAAAGCAGCAGCACCAGCGTCAGCGCCCGGGCGACATACCCCACCGCCAGCCACCCCAGGGGATACTGCCGGTTCAGTTCCCGGCCCACTTCCGCCGGGTCGCCCATCAGTGCCAGCGTGCGTTCCTCTGCCAGCGCCGCATCGTAGCCAAGTTCCAGAAGGCTGCAAATATGGTCTTCCATATGGGCGTCCAGTTCGGCGCAGGCCTGCGCCCGCTCTTCCTTCGTCAGGCTGCGCAACTGCGCTCTGACCGTGTCACAGTAGGTTTTCCGATCCATTCGTGCCTCCTTTCCGCGCATCTCTTTCGGCCCGGCCATCAGGCCGGATCCAGCCCGGCGCTGGCGCGCAGCACTGCGTTCACGGCGCCGGCGTAGGCTTCCCACGCGTCCTTTTCCGTTTTCAGCGCTTCGCCGCCCTTGCGGGTAAGGTGATAGTACTTCCGCATCCGGCCTGTGGGCGCCTCCTGCTGATAGGCTTCCACCAACCCCTCCTTTTCCAGTCCGTGCAGAACGGGATACAGCGTCCCCTCCTTCATTTCAAAGGTTCGGTCGCTGCGGCGGGCCAGTTCCAGGATCATCTGATAGCCGTACATATCCTCCCCCGCCAGCAGAGAAAGCACCAGCAACTGGGTATGCTCGATCGCCTGTTTTTTCATAGAATGCCTCCTGTCAAAACATAATACCTAGCATCTCTATGCATATTATACATAGAAACGCTAGGTATGTCAAGCAAAACACACGGATGGCTGGGCCATCCGTGTGTCTGCATCATTATTTCTCTGTTTCCAGACCCAGCAGCAGTTTGCCCTGTGCGCTGAGGTAGGGATCCAGCCAGTCATAGGAGAAATGGAACTCCTGCGGGCCTGCGGCATAGGGCGCCAACTCGTAGGCAGAGAAGGTCACCGTCATACCGGTTTCATTGAAAGACACCGCATAACTGCTCCAATCCGCAACGATTGTCTCGTGATCCTCCCAGTACATCTCGATGGGGATCCACTCGTTTGCACCCTGAACCTGCCCGGCCTGCCGAAGGATCTCTTCCGCCACGGCTTTCTGCAATTCTTCCCCGTCGCCCAGCAGTTTTACATCCAGAAAAGTCCCGGTTTCCAGATCGAAGTTCCAGCCCATATGGTATGTATTGGGGTGTGCGCCGCCGGTATAACTGTAATAGACGCCCGCCACGCTGACCATCCGTTCTGTCTGGTAAATACCGCAGGCCAGATCCATCACATAGCCGCCCATCCATTCGGAGTCAAATTCCTCCATCATCGCCAGATGTTCTTTGGCGGAGGCGGTCATACCCTCGATGTCCGCGGTCTGTGTCCATTCTTCAAACTTCCCGTTAAAGGTCTGCGCCGCAGACAGCGCAGAGCGTTCTTTCTCGTTTTCCGCATCAACGAGTTGGGTTCCGTCTCCACGATAGACGGTCAGCGTGGGGATCCGGAAGGCATAGGTCACCAGCGGGGTGCCGTCCTCCGTTTTTTTCGTCCCCTCAAAGGCCGTGGTCTCCGCCACGAAAGAAAGGGCGCCCGGCCTGTCCGGGGTCTGCTCTTCCGTCTTTCCCGTGGGATCATCGACCTGTCCGTCCGGTTTCTTTTTTCCGCAGCCCGTCAGCAACAGCGCCAGCAGCAGCAAAACAGCAATTCTCTTTCTCATAGCATTACTCCTTTCCGGGGTCAAACAACAGCATATCCGGCATCTCTTTCCACAAACTGCCGCCCCTTGCGGCAGAAAGGTCAGGGTAGGCCAACGCATACAGATCGGCCGCACGGGCCTCCTGTTCAAACAGCGTCTGCGCCTCCGGGCTCAACCGCCGGATCTGGTTCGGCTTTGCCAGCACCGGCAGCACAGCGGTTTTTTTCATCTTAGCCAGCAGTTCTCTGCCCACGGCGTTTGCCGCCAGCGGCCGCAGATACAGCGGCGCTTCGGGCCGTTCCGCCGGAACGATGCCCAGATACGCCCACAGCGCCATCCGGCGCAATCGGGCATAGGCATAGCGCTTGGTTTTTGCCGCGTCCAGCGCCTCCTCCAAAGAGGCCGCCTCCCGGGCGGCATCATACAGGCGGTGTCCCAGTCCTTCCTGTCCCTCGTCCAGCGCGGCAAATTCCGCGCGGGCCATAGAGCGCAGACGGGCAAGCACGGCGCGCTGGCACTGCTCGGAAAACACAGGGGCTCTCCCCGCCGCTTCCTCGGCAAGATACTGCTCCCGCATAGCCGGTGCCATCAGCCCCAGCGCGGCAGCACGCTCGTCCCGCCGCAGCAAGCCGCGGATCACGGACGCCGAGGGATGCTCCCCCTCCTTCGCCTCCCCATCGTGGGCGGCGCCAAGGCGCTTCGTCGTCACCGGCTGCACACCGCCGCCGTGCCGCAGCAGCGCCTTGCAGTACTCCACGCCCAGATTGTTGTTGGGCGTTTCCAGCAAAGCCGCCTTTTCCGTTCCCAAAAGGGCTTCCACCGCACTTTGGCGGCAGGCGGCGTAGGAGGCGCCGCCGCCCAGACGGCTGCGCAGTTCGGTTTGACAGGCTTCGGAAAGAAGGCACGCCGCAATCTCCTGCAAAGCCGCGGCGTCGCCGCACTCGCTGCCGAAGGCCAGATGGGTCACCAGTCCCGTGGCCAGCAGGGTCTGTACACCGCCGTCGGCAAATCGCTCCGCCGAGGACACCGCCCAGGGCAGCGGCAGTTCCAGCACCAGATCGGCGCCGCTTTCCACAGCGGCTCTGGCTCTGGCCTGACGGCGCAGCAGCGCGAAATCGCCCCGCTGGACAAAATCGCCGCTCATCACGCCGATGATGGGGGTATCTCCGCCCAGTTGCCGGCGTGTTTCCTCCATCAGGTATACGTGCCCGCTGTGGAGGGGATTGTACTCTATAATCATACCGGCTGCCTGCACGAAATTCACCTCGATCCAGTGACAAAAAAATGACATTTCGGTAAAAATGGTAGTTGTAACCTGCTGAAACTCTGT
This sequence comes from Oscillospiraceae bacterium, assembly GCA_015068335.1. GTDB lineage: Bacteria > Bacillota > Clostridia > Oscillospirales > Oscillospiraceae > Oscillibacter. The sequence goes on from SVKT01000068.1 coordinate 6,982, forward strand.
TATAATGAATATTGTGTAGAACTCTGCCCTGACAGGTGCAGAAGTATTTTCATCCCCATTTTATATCATTTACGGAAAACCTGCAAGGTTTTCCCAAAAGAAGAGGAGACGATTCCAATGAACATTCTTGTGATCAACGCCGGCAGTTCCTCCCTGAAGTATCAGTTGCTGAACCCCGAGACCGGCGATCTGCTGGCCAAGGGTCTGTGCGAGCGCATCGGCATCGACGGCAAGTTCACCTACAAGCCCCAGATCGCGGGCAAGCAGGTCCTGGACGCTGTTGACGTCGCTATGCCCACCCACTCCGAAGCCATCCAGACCGTTATGAACGCTCTGGTGGACGCCGAGAACGGCGTTGTCGCTTCTATGGCAGAGATCGACGCTGTCGGCCACCGCGTGGTCCACGGCGGCGAGGCTTTCAACAAGTCCGTCCTCATCACCGACGAGGTTATGAAGGCTCTGGAAGACTGCATCCCCCTGGCCCCTCTGCACAACCCCGCCAACATCACCGGCATCAACGCCTGCACCGCTGTTATGGGCAAGGACGTGCCTCAGGTCGCCGTGTTTGACACCGCCTTCCATCAGACGATGCCCGCCAAGGCCTATATGTACGCTCTGCCCTACGAGTACTATGAGAACGACAAGGTCCGCCGCTACGGCTTCCACGGCACTTCTCACAAGTACGTCGCCGGCCGTGCCGCCGCTATGCTGGGCAAAAACATTGAGGACGTCAAACTGATCTCCTGCCATCTGGGCAACGGTTCCTCCGTCACTGCTATCGACGGCGGCAAGTCCGTTGACACCTCTATGGGCTTCACTCCCCTGGCCGGTCTGCCTATGGGCACCCGCGCCGGTGACCTGGACGCCGGTATCCTGGAATTCCTGATGAACAAGTACGGTATGGACATCAAGGAGATGGTCTCCATCCTGAACAAGAAGTCCGGCGTGCAGGGCGTTTCCGGCGTCAGTTCCGACTTCCGCGATCTGGAAAACGCCTTCAAGGACGGCAACGACCGCGCCGGTCTGGCTGTGGATATGTTCAACTACGGCGTTAAGAAACTGATCGGCTCCTACGCTGCCGCTATGGGCGGTGTGGACGCCATCATCTTCACCGCAGGCGTGGGCGAGAACTCTGCCTCCCAGCGTCTGGCCATCGCCTCCGATCTGGAATTTATGGGCGTGAAGATGGACGCCGAGGCCAACGCCGTCCGCGGCAAGGAGACCGTGATCTCCGCCGCCGACTCCAAGGTGAAGGTCCTGCTGATCCCCACCAACGAAGAACTGATGATCGCAATGGATACCGCCGCCATCGTCAAGGGCTGATTCAACGGAATATCTGTGCAAAAGGGGGGTGGCTGCAAAGCCGCCTCCCCTTTTTTCTGCGGTCATCAGTTCTCCCGGCTGCAAAGCGGCCGGGC
>SVKT01000069.1 GCA_015068335.1 Oscillospiraceae bacterium
CCTCATCGGGGGTCATAATGCCCAACTGCTCTCCTTCGGAACCGATCAGCCGGATCTCCTTGTCGTTGATATCCTCATTCAGTTCATGCACTAACTTAGCTATGGTCGAAGCACCTCCATCCAAAAATCACAAAACGCGGATACCGATCCGGCATCCGCGCAACGACAAACCGCCCCTATCGGCAGTCTGAAAAAACGTTGTTAACCTCTTTGCCTGTGGCGGGAGGTGAGGCGGATGCAACCAACCTTCTTTGTTTTGCTGGTTAAGTATATCAGCCCGCCTGTGCTTTGTCAACAACTTTTTTATATTTTTTTGTGTATATTTTCGAGTCCTCCGGCCAGAATATTGCTGTACCCGCCATATGGAAAGGAGGTGCCCTTATGCAGGACAACCGTAACCAGAACGAGCGTAACCAGAACAACCAGAACGAGCGCAATCAGAACGAGCGTAACCAGAACAACCAGAACGAGCGCAACCAGAACAAGCAGAACAACCAGAGCGATAACCGTAAGTAAATCATCTCTCAAAGGCCACAGAACGGACGCGTCCGCTCTGTGGCCTTTTTCTGCTTTCCGCAGCCCGCTTCCCTACTATCGCCGAGATCCCTGATCAGTTCTTTTTGAAGCGGCTTCGCTTCTCCGGCGGCCGCTCAAACAGTTCTGAATCAAAAACGAGTTTCTTCGCTTTCGAAGCCTCGACATACTCTTTTGCCGCCCGTTCCAACAAGGCGATCTTCTCGCCTTCCTTTTCTTCTCTTGTCATTTTCGTTGGTCTCCTTCAAAGTATGTCTATCATTTCCGTCGGTTTCAGTATATACCCGCTCATTTCCGGATTCAACCTTTTCCAACGCCGCTCATAATTGCCTGCTGTACCAAAACGCAGGTTATCCCCTATGCGCGGTTGACAGGGCGCCAAGCGCGTGATACGGTAAACGAAAACGTATAAGGCGCCTGCGGAATCTCCCCCGGTGGCCATAGGAGAGTGCCTATGCTGCAACTGAAAATCGTTCTGGATGAAGAAAAAATCCTGAAAGAAGACGAATACGACCTACCCCGGATGTGGGAGATTATCGACGGCGCCTTTCTCAAAGACGGTCTCGTTAAGGTCGGGAAAGGGCTTTACCGCGACACCGGAAGCGAGAAGGATTTCGCCTTTTTCTGGCGCAACATCTGGATGCTTGCCAAATGCGACTGGTTTATGTCCAACGCGAAGGAGTTCCTTTGGTACAACGGAAGAGGACGCGACTGTGACGAGAACGTTGCCGCGGAGGATATCCTCGCATACTGCCGTACCCATCCGCGCACCACACGGTCTGCGGAAAACAACGAGGTGCTGTGATGACAAAAAAGTTATTTACAGAGGCCATTCTTAAATTTACGCTGGGCGTACTCTGTGTTGGCCTGCTGATTTTTGCTCCGGCAGGAACGCTGCGGTTTTGGAACGGCTGGCTGCTTATGGGCCTCCTTTTTATCCCGATGTTTTTTGCCGGGCTCGTCCTGATGGCCCGGAATCCGGAATTGCTGCAAAAGCGCTTACAGGCCAAAGAAACGCGGAAAACCCAGGATACAGTGGTCAAACTGAGCGGCCTGATGTTCATCGCCGGATTCCTTGTTGCCGGCTTTGATCATCGTTTCGGCCGGGCGCATCTCCCGGCAGGCATCTCCATTGGTGCCGCCGCCGTTTTTCTGCTGGCATATCTGCTCTACGCAGAAGTGCTTCGCGAAAATACGTACCTGTCCCGAACCATTGAGGTGCAGGAGCACCAGACGGTCATCGACACCGGGCTGTACGGCATTGTCCGGCACCCGATGTACAGCGCGACCCTGCTTCTGTTCCTGGCAATGCCGCTGGTTCTGGGTTCTCTCTTCTCTTTTCTCATTTTCCTTGTCTACCCGTTTCTGATCGCCGCCCGGATCAGGAACGAAGAACAACTGCTGGAACAGGAACTGGAAGGCTATCGCGCCTATCAGCAAAAAGTTCGCTGCAAACTCATCCCCTTTGTGTGGTAAGGGATCAAACTGACAGAACGGACATCGTACTTATGAAAAATCGTGACAAACTGCTGGGCGTCTTTTTCGCCCTGTTCACCATCATAGTCTGGGGCTCCACCTTCATTTCCAGCAAACTGCTGCTGGCGTATTACACCCCTTCCCAGATTATGCTGACCCGCTTCCTGCTGGCATACGCCGCCCTGTGGCTTCTGCGCCCCAGAAGACTGGTGCTGTCCGCAAAACAGGAACTCCTCTTTCTCCTGCTGGGACTTTCCGGCTGCTCGGTCTATTTCTACACAGAGAACACAGCACTGACCTATACGCTGGCCTCCAACGTCAGTATTATTGTCGCCGCTGCCCCCATTTTCACCGCCATTCTGGCGCATTTCGCCGGCGTGGAGCGGTTTCGCGCCAGCACCCTCTGGGGCTTTCTCATCGCCTTTGCCGGCGTCATTCTGGTGGTCTGCAACGGCACCTTCGTCCTGAAACTGAATCCCAGGGGCGACCTGCTGGCGCTGGCCGCCGCCGCTTGCTGGGCCACCTATTCCGTCCTGATGCGAAAAGCGGGCGCTTTCCCCGATTCTCTTCTGGTGACCCGCCGCGTTCTGTTCTGGGGCGCAGTCACCGCACTGCCCATCGTGCTGCTGGAAGGCGCCGCCTATCCCACCGCTCTCCTGCCGCTTCCTGTGGTGGCGGGCAATCTCCTCTTTCTGGGCCTGATCGGCAGCGGACTGTGCTATGTGCTGTGGAACAAGGCCTTCCGCCTGCTGGGCGTGGTCGCCACCAACAACTTCATTTATCTCAACCCCTTCATCACCATTGTGGTCGCCCGCATTTTCCTGAACGAACCGGTCTCCCCCCTTGCCCTGCTGGGCGCCGCACTCATCACCGTGGGCGTGGTTGCCGCCCAGAGGCCCTCCCGCAGGAAACAATCTGCGTAAGAAAAAGCACCGCCGTTTGGCGGTGCTTTCTTTTACTGTTTGGGGATAAAGTGCAGGTTGCCGTCCACGTGGCCGCCGATCCCGTCAATGGTGCAACTGCTGGAAAACTGCCAGTAGTCCACCTGATAAAGGAAGCCGGGGGCAAGTTTTTCTGTCTTCTGAGTCTTATACTCGGGAAGCCAGCGGAAATAGGGATCGATGGCCTCCTGATCGTATTTGATATAGCCCACATAGTTGCTGGCGTAGATCATAGGCGTGTAGCCCGCTTCCTCGATCCGCTGGCAGAAGGCGATGGCGCAGGCGGTAGCCACCTCCGGCTTGGTTCCGTACACCCGGTAGGTAGAGTCGTGCATCTCCCAGTCATAGGCCACCGGGCCGCTGATCGTATGGTCTTTCAGCAGTTCCAGAACGAAATCGGCTTCTTCCAGCGCTTCCTCCACGGAGATGGCCTGGGAGAAGAAGTAGACGCCGGTTTCGATACCGGCATCCATCGCGCCGTCGATGTTCTGTGCATAGAACTGGTCGGCATTCACCTTTCCGGAGGAATAGCCGCGCATACCCACGCGCACCATAGCAAACTCCACACCGTCAGCCGCAACGGCCTCCCAGTCGATGGTCTCCTGCTCCGTGGCGCGGTTCTGGTAAGCGGAAACGTCGATACCGAAGCGGACGTCAAACGCATCTCCGGTATAGGTCAGGCGATCTCCGTCCCAGGCGAAGTCCTCATTGGCGAGGCGGTTCTTCTCCACATTGGCATAGATCGGCCCTTCCGCCTTGTCATAGATAATGGTCTCTCCCGTGGTAACGCCCGGCGTGTAAACGCCGTAGGGGCCTTTGGGGGCGTTGCCCTCCTCCTCATCGGAGGGCTCCTCCTGCGGCGGCTTGGGCAGTTCGTAAACGATGCGAAGCGGCGCATCGCCAAAGGTCCGGATCTGCCCCTCAACGGTCACGTTGGTCAGCAGCACTTCGCCGGAAACGCCCGGCGCCACAAGCAAATCGCCCTTTACGGTCATATCTGCAAGGGCTGCGCCTTCCGCGCTGTTGATCAGCACGGAGCCATCCGCATCCTGCCCGTAGGGTTCGTTTGTCGAGATCAGGACGCAGATCATACGATCAAGGATATGTACCAGTTCCGCACGGGTGATGTCCTCCGTGGGACGGAACGCGCCGTCAGTGCTGTCATCCAGCCAGCCTCGGGCCGTAAACTCCGCCACGGCGTTTCTGGCGTAGGATGCGATCTCATCGGCATCTGTGTAGGGCAGCGCCGTCTCCTCTCCGCTGACGCGGAAGGCTCTTGCCAGCATCGTCACCGCCTGCTGGCGCGTCAGGGAACTTCCGGAGAGCGCCTGGCCGTTATTGCCGTTGTACACGCCGGCGGCGTGCAGTTTCAGGATGGCCTCCTCCCAGTAGAGTCCCACCGTGTCGGAAAAGGTGTCTTTCGGAGAGATGGCTCCATACTTCAAAAAGCGATCCAAAACCCCCGCGAAAGCGCCGCGGGTGATGCTGGCGTCCGGCTGAAACGTATTGTCGGCATAGCCGCCAAGCACGCCGTATTCCTCGCTCCATTTTTTGATGCTCTCCTCCGCCCAGTGCCCGTCCGTATCCGTAAACGCGGCGGCGGGCGTCAGACACAGAGCAGCAGCCAGCGGGAAGCAAAGCAGTTTTTTAGGCAGTCGAATCTGTCGCATTGCAGTTCCTTTCTGTCGTTTTTTGTCGAATCCGTATCGAAACAAACACCGCAGCCCCATTGGGCTGCGGTGTTATGTCACCTGATTAACAGCGCCTGACAGTATTATACAGTACAGCCTGTATCAGGTCAATATCTGCGTTTGCATTTCCGCTGGAAATATTATGTCTACCATTTCTTTCCATTGCCGCGCCGGGACGGGATCAAACCGTGGGGTATTCTCCGTCCCAAAACACCTTACACAAGCATAGCACTTGTCAATGCTTTCCGGTGTCCCAAGAAGATATTTTCACACAACGCGGCTTGACGCATACCCCCCCTGGGTATATAATCAAGAAAACGAGATACGCTGTATCGAGGAGGCGTTTTATGCGGGAAGAAAAATATGACATCACCGGGATGCACTGCGCCGCGTGCAGCAGCGCTGTGGAGCGCGTGACCGGAAAATTGAACGGTGTGGAACGCAGCGAGGTAAATCTGACCACCGGCATTATGACCATCCGTTACGATGAAAGTCTGGTAAGTGAAGCGCAGATCATCGCCAAGGTGGAAAAGGCAGGCTTCGGCGCCGCGCTGCACCCGGAAAAGCAGGAAGCACCCCAGCCGGACGCCGCCGAGGCGGAAGCCGCTGCGCTGCATCGCAAGAAGGGCGAACTGATTGTTTCTGCGATCTTTTCCGCCGCGCTGCTGTATGTTTCAATGGGGCAGATGCTGCCTTTCGGTCTCCCGCCGCTGCCCATACCGGAACTGTTTTCTATGCATACCCACGGGGTTAATTTTGCGCTGTTGCAGTTTCTGCTGACGCTCCCCGTCCTTTACTGCGGGCGGAACTTCTTCACCGGCGGCTTCAAGGCGCTGCTGCACGCAAATCCCAATATGGATTCTCTGGTGGCCATCGGCTCTGTCTGTTCCTTTGTGTACAGCGTTGTGATGTCCTTCCTGATCCCGGAACACCCCGATTTCGTACACAATTTATATTATGAGTCTGCCGCCGTTGTCTTGACTCTGGTTTCTCTGGGCAAGTTCCTGGAAAGCCGGAATATGCAGAAGACCCGCGGCGCCATCACCGCCCTGATGCAACTGGCACCCGACACCGCCATTCTGGCGGAAACCGGACAGGAAGTGCCCACTGCCCGCCTGCGCATCGGCGATCTCCTGCTGGTCAAACCCGGCGCCCGCATCCCCGCAGACGGCGTGGTGGACCGGGGCGAGAGCAGCGTCAACGAAGCAATGCTCACCGGCGAAAGTCTGCCGGTGGAAAAGGCTGCGGGCAGCGAAGTCATTGGCGGCAGCGTAAACCAAAACGGCGTCCTGTACGTCCGTGTGACCCGCACCGGCGAGGACACCACCCTTGCCCGCATCATTCGCTTTGTAGAGGACGCCCAGGGACGAAAGGCACCCATTTCCCGCACAGCGGACAAGGTGGCCGGCATCTTTGTCCCTGCCGTGATCGCCATCGCGCTGCTCGCCGCCGTCGGCTGGGCAATTGCGGGACAGCCCTTTGCCTTTGTATTGAAAGTATTCACCTCGGTTCTGGTCATCGCCTGCCCCTGCGCATTGGGTCTGGCTACACCTACCGCCATTATGGTAGGCACCGGTCTGGGCGCCCGCCACGGCATTCTGATCCGTTCCGGTGAGATTTTGGAGATCACCCACAGCGTGGACACCGTAGTGCTGGACAAGACCGGAACCGTCACCGAAGGCGCACCCGTGGTCACGATGGTCCTCCCCCACCAGACCGACAGCCACACCCTGCTGCGCACCGCCGCGGCAGTGGAGGCCATTGCCGCCCATCCCCTGGCTGACGCCATCACCGCCTATGCCGCGGCACAGGGCGTCACCGACCTGCCAAACCCGGAAACCTTCGAGACCCTATCCGGCCGCGGCGTGAAAGCAACGCTGTCCGGTGAAACTGTCCTGGCAGGCAACCGCCGGTTGATGGAGGAAGCGGGCATCGACCTCTCCCCCCTGCTTGCGGATGCACAGCGCCTGGCCGCCCGGGGCGAGACCCCAATGTTCTTCGCCCGAAACGGCACGCTGCTGGGGCTGGTGTCCGCAGCAGACCCCGTCAAGGCCACCAGCGCAGAGGCCATCGCCCGGATGAAGGCTATGGGCATCCGCACGGTCCTGCTCACCGGCGACAACCGCTTTGCCGCAAGCCACATCGGCAGCCTTGTGGGCGCAGACGAAACCATCGCCGAGGTCCTGCCGGAGGAAAAAGCCGCTGTGATCGGCCGCTTACAGAGCGAGGGGCGCACTGTGATGATGGTGGGCGACGGCATCAACGACGCCCCTGCCCTGACACAGGCCGATGTAGGCTGCGCCATTGGCGGCGGCAGCGACATTGCCATTGAAGCCGCCGACATCGTGCTGATGCGCTCTGATCTGAATGACGTTCCCCGGGCGCTGCACCTGTCTTCGCTGACGCTCCGGCACATCCGCCAGAACCTGTTCTGGGCCTTCTGCTACAACACCGCCGGTATTCCCATCGCCGCCGGTCTGCTCTATTGCTTCGGCGGGCCGCTGCTCTCCCCGATGTTCGCCGGCGCCGCAATGTCCCTCAGTTCGGTCTGCGTTGTGGGCAACGCCCTCCGGCTGGGCCGCGCCAAACTGTAAAGGAGAACGCCTATGGAAGATAAGATGACCTGCTGCCAGCCGGAAGGCTGCCGCCGCAAGCACCGGGAGCCGGAGGAATATGAGGCGCTTTTGAAGCGGCTCAACCGGATCGAAGGGCAGGTCCGCGGCGTCCGCGGTATGGTGGAAAAGGAAGCCTACTGCACCGATATCCTGACCCAGGTCTCCGCCATCCAGTCGGCGCTGAACGCCTTTTCCCGGGAACTGCTGGGCGCCCACATCCGCACCTGCGTGGCGGACGGAGTCCGGCGGGGTGAAGTCGAGTTGATCGACGAACTGGTCCACACCGTGGAGAAAATGATGAAATGAGCAACCGCATTTTATATAATTGAGGAGGAACCCTATATGACCACCATCAAAGTCCCCGAAATGATGTGCCAGAACTGCGTCCGGCGCATCACCGACGCCCTGACCGCAGCAGGCCTGACATTCTCCGTCAGTCTGGAAACCAAAACGGTCGCCATCGACGGCTGCCAGCACTGTGTTGCCACCGCCGTCAGTGAATTGGAAGACCTTGGCTTTTCCGCCGAGCCGGAAGCCTGACCGCTCACCCGCCGCCCCGCGTCCGACATCGGACGCGGGGCTTTTTTCGCGCTTCGCCTGTTACTGTTTTGTAATCTTTTTGTCCTGAAATTGGCTGTAATTTCTTGTCTGTTTCTTTCCATTTTCACCTGAAATCCGCGAAAAAGAGGCCGTTCCTCAATAAAAACTTGACAGGAACGCACAAACGGTGTATACTGTGCAAAGTTTTTCAGTTGGTAACAAAAGTTACAAAATCTCAAATACCGTTTTGTAACCCCCCTTTTGGAGACCCGAAAAACGCATTTCAGGAGGTACCTTTTTTGAAGTTATATGATCTTTCCCAAAAACTGCACGAGATCAGAAATCGCCGTTTAACCGCTATGCTGGTTCTGGCTGCGGTCGTTATCAGCGGCTTCTCCGCCACCAGTTGGGCAAAGGCGCTGAATATCTTCACCGAAGCCGAAAATGTAGGCGTGGCGCTGGCCGCTTCCGTTCCTGCGCCGGATTATTCCGACCGGATCCTCTACACCGCTTCCGGCGCCTTCGGTTACGACATCACGCTGCCCGAGAACCTTGCGGTAACGGTCCGGAGAA
>SVKT01000070.1 GCA_015068335.1 Oscillospiraceae bacterium
ATAGCGCTGGCGGCAAGGGAACCATCACCGTGGCTGCCGCCTGCGCTATGGCAGGCGTGGTGGCCGGCTGCATCGTCACCACCGGTCTGGCCTCCAAACTCCTGCGCGCCATCGTGGCGGCTTCCGGCGGCCACGCCATCATTGCGCTGTTCCTGACGATGATCTGCTGTGTCATTCTGGGTATGGGCGTCCCCACCACGGCAAACTACTGCATTATGGCCGCGACCTGCGCTCCCATCCTGACCAGCCAGGAGATCGGCATCCCGATGCTGGCGGCCCACTTCTTCGTGTTCTATTTCGGCATCGTGGCGGACATCACGCCTCCCGTGGCGCTGGCTGCCTACGCCGGCAGCGCGATTGCCAAGGCGCCGCCGATGAAGACGGCGCTCAACGCCACGAAACTTGCCATTGCGGCCTTCATCGTACCCTATATCTTTGCCCTGAACCCCGCTATGCTGTTTATGAATCAGGCAGGCGACCTGTTCAGCGTGGGTGCCCTGGAAGTCGTTCAGATCGTGGCCAGCGCTCTGCTGGGCCTGTATGCCATTGCGGCATCCCTCAACGGACACCTGTACCGCAGGATCAATGCGGTATTCCGTCTGGCGCTGGTTGCCGGCGGTCTGGGTATGATGATCCCCGGAACGCTGACGGACGTCATCGGTCTGGCCGTTGTGGCGGCGGTGGTGTTCATCCAGTACTCCACCGCAAAGAGAGAAGAATCCAAAACCGCATAACCGAAAGCCGTCCCCGGACAGGGGGCGGCTTTTTTGTGCCGGATCCGGCGGAAAATGCGGTTGCGTTTGAGGCCGGAGAACGGTATACTGAAAGCAGGAATCGGGAATACGAACGTGTGGAAGGAAGCACGGGCCGGAAGGCCGGATAGGAAAGGAGTTTTCTGTATGGCATTTTTCAGTGAACTGACCCAGAAGGCAAAAGGCGTGGCCGCGGTGGCGGCGGATAAGGCAAAGGATGCTGCCGAATTGACCAAACTCTCCGTTGCCATTTCCGGTGAACAGCGGGAGATCGACAAGAACTACCGCGCCATCGGCGAGTGGTTTGTCAACGAATTCGAGGGCGAGATCCCCGACGGCGTGAAGGATCTGGTACAGGCGGTGGCGGACTCCAAGGCGAAGATCGCCGAATTGGAGGCTGCCAAAGCGGCCACCAAAACGGAGAAGGAACCTGCCGGCGAAAAGACCTGCCCCATCTGCGGCGCGGTTTCCGACAGCAGATTCTGCCCCCAGTGCGGCGCACCGATGGATGCTTGAATGAAACAGGAAAATGCTCCGGCTTGTCCGGAGCATTTTTGTTGGCGTTAAGAATTGGTAAAGATTGTTGCTTTTGCAATATTATAATGTTCGGATATTTCTGTATGATGAAACCAAGAAAGGGGGGCATACGATGCCGTTATTTGCATTAAAGTCTTTGGCGCAGACCGCCGCTTTGGAGGATGCCGCGGGGGATCACAAGAGATCCGTCCGGGCAGAGCAGTTCCGTTTCAGCGAGAAAGCGGTCTATTTCCCTGCATTTCCCGGAACGCAGTATCTGCCTTATGCCGCGCTTTCCAGCGTGATCAGCAGGAATACCGCCATCAGCGTCAAGGGGACCTGCGGCAAGCAACTCCCTATGGTGCGGGTGCGGATGTACTATGATGGAGGAGAGTTTTACAAGGATTTCCTCTTTGAAAAGCAGCGCGCCGCGGATAAACTTCTGGATGCGGTGCGCGGGTATGATCCAGCCATTTCCGTGGAGCGGGATACCACGCCTTTTGGAAGTTGAAAAAGCCGCCGCCGGAGATCCGGCGGCGGTTCTTTTTTCTGTTTGTTATTCAAATTTGTTCTTGATGACTTCCTGCTTTGCGCCGGTTTCCAGATCGATGTAGCGCACGAACAGGGACACCTTGTTGTCGGCGTTCAGGGCGTTCCACATCTGGTCGGCCAGGGCTTGGGCGGAGGGGGCGTCCAGGATCACGCGCTCCGGCTCGCCTTCGAAGGAGGGAAGGGGGTTGCCGTCGCCCATATAGGTGTGGATGAAGCGGCCCTCGCCGGGCAGAGGGTTGCTGTAATCATAGAAGAAACGGTGGCTGCATACGGGGTCGCCGTCAGCGCTTTTGAGGATGGAGAGTTGGAAACTGCCGTCCTGTTCCAGTACGCCGGAAATGCGGGGGGTGTAGTTGGGGCCGTCGGGCTCGAACTCGCGGGTGTGCAGGGCTTCCACGGCGGTCTTGCCGGCGACGAGGAAATCGCGCACGGTGTCGGTCTGGTCGCCGTTGGTGACCACCAGTTTGTCGCCCACCTGGCGGACGGGGTGATAGATGATGAGGCTGGGATCCACCATCTTGGAGGGGTCATAGGCCTCGGTGCGGATGCCGTCCTCGGTGACGGTGAAGACGCGGTTGCGGGAGTTTTCGCTGCGGCCCATAATGAAATAGGCGGCCACGGCGTACTTGCCGTCCGCGCTGCGGCCCAGAACGATGCCGCGGCCGGGGTAGGCGTTGGTTTCCAGCAGGGTGGCGAGATTCAGTTTGTTCATAGGGGGTCCTCTCCTTGCTTCAATAATTTCTTTCGTTCCTGATGATCGGGCAGGTAACGCGCCAGCAGCGCGTAAAACCGCGGCCCGTGGTTTTTCTCTTGAATGTGGCACAGTTCGTGGACGACCACCAGATCGATGGCTTCCTCCGGGCAGCGCATCAGAAAGCAGGAAAAACACAGGCTGTTTTTCGCGCTGCAACTGCCGTAGCGCTTTTGGGCGGAGGTGATCTTTACACCGGTGGGGACCAGCCCCATTTTTTGGCTCCAATACGCCACTTTTGCCGGCAGAATGGCCCGGGCAGCGGCTTTCAGGGCGGCGATCTCCTCCGTGGTGGGAGGCGGTGGAGCGGCGGAGAGCCGCTGTTTCTGCCGTTCCAGATTCCGTGCGATCCAGTCGCCGTGCCTTGCCGCGAAGGCTTCAATGGCGGCCCGGGAGGCGCGCAGCGGCGCGCGCACCAGCACCCGGCAGTCCCGGGTGATCTCGATGGCCAGCGTCCTGCGCCGGGAGCGGATGATCTCATACTGTTCCATACTATCACTATACCACGCCTCCGGGAAAAAGTAAAGAATAAGGGAATACCATCGACTCTGCGGTTCCCTTTTACTCTTTTTGTGGTTTTAAGGCATAAATCAAATCCCACCGTCATTTTGATGGAACTCCAAGCATAGGAAAAGGCTCCACGGGACTTTGAAATCCCGTGGAGTCTCATTCATTTTGGGACTGCCCATAGGCAAATAAAAGGAGCAAGGTATCTTTCAACCTTGCTCCTATTGGTCAGTATCTAGTTCGTCAAATTGGAATTTACAGTTTGATTTTATTAGCATACTCTTGCAATATGCGATTGATTTCTTTTTCGCTTTCATAGAACACATCGTCACACTGCTCTATCGTTGCTTCCGCAGTTTCATCATCCTCTTTTTCTAAAACCAAATATGCCTGGTGTGCCTTTTGTAAATTATTGGAGAGCTTTTTCGATAGGATTGTTTTCAAGACAGACAGTTCTTCCTGCAAATTACCTATATTTTCAACATTGGTAAAATATTGGTCGTGTCCACCATTATTGACTTCGCTTTGATAAGTCATTAGTTGAAGATAGGGTGAGTCCACTTTTTCTTCAACCCACAATTCCCACATTTTATTCCACTTTTGCTGTTCTTCTGTTAATTCAACTTGCTTCTTTTTGAAGAAATCAAATAGTCCCATTTAATTCACCCTTTCGTCAAATTCCTATTTGTCTAACTGTTTCATTATCTATATAGACGAAAAAATCCAGCAAAAGTTCCAATTCTTTTATATCATACAATACTTTCGTGCTTCTTTCAAGGCACAGAAGTCGATTGACCTCTGTGCCTTTCTTTTGGTATTGGCTTGGACAAAATTCACAAAGATTATTTCGGCCGCAATTAAAGTAAAAGGGACCTCTGCGGCGGACAGTTGACAATCCTGACGGAAATGGATACAATAAGAGTTCGATGAAAACCGCCTGCGCGATACATTATAATAATATAGAAGCAAAGGATTTGAAACTATGGCACAGGATAAAAGACAGGTAGAGGCCATCACCTCCCGTGATGTGGACTTTGCCCAGTGGTATACCGACGTCTGCAAGAAGGCAGAACTGATCGATTATTCCTCCATCAAGGGTATGTTTGTGTACCGTCCCTACGGCTACGCCATCTGGGAGAACATTCAGAGCCAGATGGACGCGATGTTCAAGGAGACCGGCGCGGAGAACGTGATGATGCCGATGCTGCTGCCCGAATCTCTGCTCCAAAAGGAGAAGGATCACGTGGAGGGCTTTGCCCCCGAGTGCGCCTGGGTCACCTTCGGCGGCAGTGAGAAACTGGAAGAGCGCTACGCCATCCGCCCCACCTCCGAGACCATCTTCTGCGAGCATTTCAAAAATGTGATCCACTCCCACCGCGACCTGCCCAAACTGTACAACCAGTGGTGCAGCGTCATCCGCTGGGAGAAGACCTCCCGCCCCTTCCTGCGCCACCGCGAGTTCCTGTGGCAGGAGGGCCACACGATGCACGCCACCGAGGAAGAGGCCCGCGCGGAGACGATGCAGATGCTGGAAGTCTACGCCAAGTTCTTCGAGGATGTGCTGGCGATGCCCGTTATCCGCGGCCGCAAGACCGACAAGGAGAAGTTCAACGGCGCCGAGGAGACCTATACCGTGGAGTGTATGATGCACGACGGCAAGGCCTTGCAGTCCGGCACCAGCCACTATTTCGGCGACGGCTTTGCCAAGGCCTTTGACATCACCTTCGCCGGCAAGGACAACAAGCCCCACAACCCCCACCAGACCTCCTGGGGCTCTTCCACCCGTATGATCGGCGGCATCATTATGACCCACGGCGACGACAACGGTCTGGTGCTGCCTCCCCGTGTGGCGCCCACCCAGGTCATCGTGATCCCCGTGGCGCAGCACAAGGAAGGCGTCCTGGACGCCGCCGGCGCCCTGCGTGACCGGTTGAAGGCGGTCGGCGTCCGTGCCAAGATGGACGATTCCGACAACTCTCCCGGCTGGAAGTTCGCCGAGTACGAGATGAAGGGCGTGCCCCTGCGCATCGAGATCGGCCCCAAGGACATCGAGAAGGGCCAGTGCGTCATCGCCCGCCGCGACACCGGCGAGAAGGTGTTCGTTGCGCTGGCCGAACTGGAAGAGACCGTGAAGCGCCTGCTGGACGAGGTTCACGACAATATGTACGCGATGGCGCTGGCCAACCGCGAGAAGAACACCTTCGAGATCTCCACGGTGGCCGAGGCCAAGGAGACGCTGTCTGCCAGGAGCGGCTTCCTGAAATCCAAGTGGTGCGGCGAGTTGGCGTGCGAACTGGCTATGAAGGAGCAGGTGGGTGTTTCCTCCCGCTGTATGCCCTTGCAGCAGTCCGGCACTGAGGGCGTGTGCCCCGTGTGCGGCAAGAAGTGCACCACCGACATCTACTGGGCGGTTGCCTACTGATCCAAAACACAAAAAACAGGAGAGGAGGGGAGACCCTCCTCTCTTTCTGCCCACCCCAGATTTGGGGACGGAAAGAGAGCAAAATACTACATTTTCCATACTGAAAAGACCGCCGAAAATTTCTGAAAAATTTCGTAAAAAACAGAGAAAAAAGACTTGACATCGGGTGATGTTTCTTTTATTATTGAGTAGTCCGCGCAAGGGATTACTATGCGTGTGACACTGCGATGAACCGGGAGATTGCTCCGAGAGGAGGTAACTTCCGGGGAGTATGTCCGATAATCGGGCGGCTGAGAAAGATCTGTACGTAGCGTAGATCGCCACGCCACGATCAGTTACCGGCCGGAGGTATGTCCTTAGCCGGTATTTTTCGTGAGCGGGAATGATACGCACGGATAAGCGTATAGAAAAACTCTCTCGCCGTAGGTCGTCGAGACTCAGAAAACAACCTACGAAATTTGGAGGAAACAAACTATGGCACAGAAAGAAATGATCCGCATTCGTTTGAAGGCCTATGACCACCAGGTCATCGACCAGAGCGCAGAGAAGATCGTCGAGACTGCCAAGCGCACCGGCGCTGAGGTCTCCGGCCCCATCCCCCTGCCCACCAAGAAGGAAGTCGTCACCATCCTGCGCGCCGTGCACAAGTACAAGGACAGCCGTGAGCAGTTCGAGCGCCGCACGCACAAGAGACTGATCGACATCACCAAGTCCACCCCCAAGACCGTTGAGGCCCTGATGGCTCTCGAACTGCCCGCCGGTGTGGAGATCGAGATCAAACTGTAATCGCGCATACCTTATTAAATTGTTTGCTGTCCATGTCCACCGTCTTGCGAGGTGGACGGGTCAAGTCGGCAGAGCAATGCGAGTGAACCCAATGCACCGTATCTAAGCCGACCAATAACCTTTAAGGAGGAAAATACACAATGAAGGCAATCATCGGCAAAAAAGTGGGTATGTCCCAGATTTTTGACGAGAACGGCCGCGTGATTCCTGTCACCGTCATCGAGGCAGGCCCCTGCGCTGTCGTTCAGAAGAAGACTTCCGAAAAGGAAGGCTACAATGCGGTCCAGTTGGGCTTCGAGGATGTCCCCGAGCGCAAACTGACCAAGGGTGAGATGGGCCACCTGAACAAGGCCGGCGTGTCTCCCAAGAAGTACCTGCGTGAGTTCGACCTGGAAAACGCCGCCGAACTGAACATCGGCGACATCGTCAAGGCTGACACCTTCAAGGTTGGCGACTTCGTTGACGTCACCGGCATCAGCAAGGGCCACGGCTTCCAGGGCGTTGTCAAGCGTCACGGCACTGCCATTAAGCGTATGACCCACGGCGGCGGCCCCGTCCACCGTCATCAGGGCGCTCTGGCTGCCGGTACCTATCCCGGCCGTATCTTCAAGGGCCGTGTGGGCGCCGGTCATATGGGCTCCGAGCAGGTCACCGTTCAGAACCTGAGCGTTGTGAAGGTCGATCCCGAACTGAATATGCTGGTTGTCTGCGGTGCCGTTCCCGGCGCCAAGGGCGGTCTGGTCACCATCAAGTCCACCGTCAAGGTCCACAAGGTCAAGCAGGCTGGTGCCGACATCAGCAAGAACCCGCAGAAGGCTTCCGGCCGCAACCCGCAGAAGGCTTCCGCCAGAACGAAGTAAGAAAGGGGTGCTTGAACAATGTCTGTTATGAAAGTTTTGAATATGGCCGGCGCAGAAGTCGGTACCGTGGAACTGAACGATGCCATCTTTGGTATCGAGCCCAACACTGTTGTTGTGCATGAGGTTGTCAAGAACCACCTCGCTAACTGCCGTCAGGGCACCCAGAGCGCTCTGACCCGCGCCGAGGTTTCCGGCGGCGGCAAGAAGCCCTGGCGCCAGAAGGGTACCGGCCACGCCCGTCAGGGCAGCACCCGTGCTCCCCAGTGGACCCACGGCGGTATCGTCTTCGCACCCAAGCCCCGCGATTACAGCTACGTGCTGAACAAGAAGGTCAAGCGCCTGGCTCTGAAGTCCGTTCTGTCCGCAAGAGCTGCTGAGGGCAAGCTGATCGTGATCGACTCCATTAAGATGGACGCCATCAAGACCGCTGACTTCCGCAAGTTCCTGAACGCTGTGAACGTTGACTCCAAGGCTGTCGTCGTGACTCCCGTTGTTGACGAGACCATCGTCAAGAGCGCCCGCAACATCCCCGGCGTGCTGACCACTCCCGCTACCAACCTGAACGTCTATGACCTGGTCAACGCTCAGTACCTGGTTGTGGATCAGGCCGCCCTCGCAACCATCGAGGAGGTGTACGCATAATGACTAGCTACGATATCATTATCCGTCCGATCATCACCGAGCGTGCTATGGCCGGCGCTGCCGACAAGAAGTACGTGTTCGAAGTTGCCAAGAACGCTGGCAAGATCGAGATCAAGAAGGCTGTTGAGGAAATCTTCGGCGTGAAGGTTGCTTCTGTCAACACCCTGAACGTTCCCGGCAAGCATAAGCGCATGGGCGCTGCCCGCCCCGGCATGACCCGGAGCTGGAAGAAGGCCTATGTCACCCTGACTGCCGATTCCAAGACCATCGAGTTCTTCGAAGGCATGGTCTGATAACGGAAGGAGAGTAAAGCGATATGTCTATTAAAACTTTTAAGCCGACGACTCCCTCCCGCCGTCAGATGACG
>SVKT01000071.1 GCA_015068335.1 Oscillospiraceae bacterium
TGGACGGCGCTTTCGTGGAATCTGTCCACCGCAGCGCTCCCTACTTCGCTCTGGAT
The DNA here is from genome assembly GCA_015068335.1 of Oscillospiraceae bacterium. GTDB lineage: Bacteria > Bacillota > Clostridia > Oscillospirales > Oscillospiraceae > Oscillibacter. Next base: position 57 of record SVKT01000071.1, read on the forward strand.
ATCGACGGCATCACCAAGTTGAACTAAATCCGTTTTTGAAAAGGGGCTGCCCGGGCGGCAGCCCCTTTTCTCTCCACCAACTCTCCGCGCAGAGACTTCCGCCGAAGTCTTCTTCCGCCGGAGTCTTTTCCCTTTCATTTTCCCTCCGGCGGTTTGCGCGCCACCTCTTAAAAAGAAAGGAAGATCGCTTTGGAACACACCTGTGCCATCCAGTTGAAAAACATTACAAAACGGTTCGGCAAAGTGGTCGCCAATGATTCTGTTGACCTGACCATCAACCGGGGTGAGATCCTGTCCCTGCTGGGTGAAAACGGCAGCGGCAAAACCACCCTGATGAATATGCTGGCCGGCATCTACTTCCCCGACGAGGGCGAGATCCTCGTCAACGGCAAGCCCGTTACTATCGCCTCCCCCAAAGACGCATTTGCCAACGGCATCGGTATGATCCACCAGCACTTCAAACTGGTCGATGTGTTTACCGCCGCCGAAAATATCGTGCTGGGTCTGGAAGAAGAAGGCAAACTGGACTTGAAAGCCGCTGCTGCCAGGATCACCGATATCTGCCAGCGCTACGGCTTCTCCATCGACCCCAATAAAAAAGTCTACGATATGTCCGTCTCCGAAAAGCAGACGGTGGAGATCGTCAAGGTCCTCTACCGCGGCGCGGACATTCTCATTCTTGACGAGCCCACCGCCGTCCTCACCCCCCAGGAAACCGACCGCCTGTTTGACGTGATGCGCAATATGAAGGCGGACGGCAAGGCTATGGTCATCATCACCCATAAACTCCACGAGGTTATGGACGTGTCCGACCGCGTCGCCGTTTTGCGAAAGGGCAAGTATATCGGCGATGTGGCCACCAGCGAGACCAACCCCCAGGCCCTGACGGATATGATGGTGGGCCACGCAGTCACGCTGAACATCAACCGCCCCGAGCCCAAAAATCCCATCCCCCGCCTGAGCGTGGAAAACCTGACGGTCTACGATGCGATGGGCGTCAAGCGGCTGGACAACGTGAGTTTCACCGCTATGGGCGGCGAGATCCTGGGCATCGCCGGCATCGCCGGATCCGGCCAGAAAGAACTGCTGGAAGCCATCGCCGGTCTGCAAAATATCAGCGCAGGCGCCTCCATCCAGTACCGCGCCATTGGCTCTCCCGAGGATGCCCCCGGCGTTCAGTTGGTAGGTAAAACGCCTTTACAGATCAAGCAGGCAGGCGTTTCCCTCGCATTCGTCCCGGAGGATCGTCTGGGTATGGGCCTGGTCGGCACGATGGGTATGACCGGCAATATGCTGCTGCGCAGTTATCGAAAGGGTCACAGCATTTTCACCAACCGCAAGGCGCCCAGGAAACTGGCAGAGGACGTGATGGAACGCCTGGAAGTGGTCACTCCCAACGTCGCCTTCCCTGTCCGGCGTCTGTCCGGCGGCAACGTGCAGAAGGTTCTGGTGGGTCGTGAGATCGCGCAGGAACCCTCCGTGCTGATGACCGCTTACGCCGTCCGCGGACTGGACATCAACACGTCCTACACCATTTACAATCTGCTCACCGAGCAGAAAATGCAGGGCGTGGCTGTGGTATACGTGGGCGAGGATCTGGACGTTCTGCTGGAACTGTGCGACCGTATTCTGGTTCTGTGCGGCGGTCAGGTCAGCGGCGTCGTGGACGCCCGCACCACCACCAAGGAAGAAGTGGGTCTGCTGATGACCCGCTTCAAGAAGGAGGGCAGCAAGGATGAATAACAAAAAAGAGCCCCTGCTGCGGATCGCAAAACGGGACCTTCTCCCCTGGTACAAGGCGTACGGCATCCGCCTCGCCGCTGTGCTTGTGTCCCTGGTCGTCAGCGGCTTGTTCATTTTCGCAGTCACCAAACTCAATCCCGTGGCCGTTTACGAAGCCATTTTCGACGGCGCCTTCGGTTCTCCCCGCCGCAGTTGGGTCACCGTCCGCGACACGATGATGCTTCTGTGCATCGGCATCGGTCTGGCCCCCGCGTTCAAGATGAAGTTCTGGAACATTGGCGCCGAAGGCCAGGTCCTGGTGGGCGGCATCGTTACCGCCGGTCTGATGCGTGCGCTGGGAAGCAGCCTCCCCACCCCCGTCCTGCTGGTGCTGATGGCCATCGTGAGTCTTCTGGCCGGCGCCCTCTGGGGCATCATCCCCGCCACCTTCAAGGCCGTCTGGAACACCAACGAGACCCTGTTCACCCTGATGATGAACTACGTGGCCATCCAGTTGACCAGTTACTGCGTGGCACTGTGGGAAAATCCCTTCGGTTCCAACACCGTGGGCATCATCAACCAGAAGACCAAGGCCGGCTGGTTCCCCAGGGTATTCGGTCTGGAATACGGCTTGAATATCCTTCTCGTTCTGGCTCTGACGGTGGGTATGTTCATCTATCTGAAATACTCCAAGCAGGGCTATGAGATCTCCGTGGTAGGCGACTCCGAACGCACAGCCCGCTACGCCGGTATCAACGTCAAAAAGGTCACCATCCGCACGATGGCCATTTCCGGCGCCATCTGTGGTATGGCCGGCTTCATCGCCGTGGCCGGTTCCAGCCATACCATCTCCACCTCCACCGCCGGCGGCCGCGGCTTCACCGCTATCATCGTAGCGTGGCTGGCGCAGTTCAACACCTTCGTGATGATCCTGATCTCCCTGCTGCTGGTCTTCCTGCAAAAGGGCGCGATTCAGATCGCATCCCAGTTCAACCTGAATGACTACGCTTCCCAGATCATCACCGGCATCATTCTGTTCTTCATCCTCGGCAGCGAGTTCTTCATCAACTACCGCGTGATCCTGCGCGGCAGAAAGGAGGCGGCGAAGTGATCAGCGGTACACAGATCATCCAGTTGCTGCAATCCGCAGTGGTTTTCGGCACCGTTATTATGTTCGGCGCCATCGGCGAGATCCTGACCGAGAAATCCGGCAACCTGAACCTGGGCGTGCCCGGCATTATGTATCTGGGCGGCATCGCCGGTCTGGCCGCCTCCTTCTTCTACGAGTTCAACAATCCTGACCCTTCCCCTGTCATCTGCCTGATCCTGAGTTTCGCGGCAGCCTTTCTCGCCTCTGCGCTGGGCGGCCTGCTGTACAGTTTCCTGACCATCACCCTGCGCGCAAACCAGAACGTCACCGGCCTGACCCTGACCATCTTCGGCAGCGGCGTGGCCAACTTCTTCGGCGGCAGTCTGAACACGATGGCAGGCGGCGTGGGCCAGATCTCCGTTGCCACCACCAGCGGCATCTACCGCGCCAACATCTACAACAAGGTCCCATCTCTGGGCACGGCAGGCTCTTTGCTGCTCAGTTATGGCTTTATGGTGTATCTGGCCATTGTGGTAGCCGTCCTGATGGCGTGGTTCCTGAACCGCACCCGCACCGGCCTGAACCTCCGCGCCGTGGGCGAAAATCCCGCCACCGCCGACGCCGCAGGCATCAATGTCACCCGCTACAAATACGCCGCCACCTGCATCGGTGCCGGCATCTCCGGTATGGGCGGTCTGTACTACACGATGGACTATATCAAGGGCACCTGGGCCAACGACGGCACCATCGAGGCGCTGGGCTGGCTGGCCGTGGCGCTGGTCATCTTCGCCACCTGGAAGTCCCTGAACGCCATCTGGGGCTCCTATCTGTTCGGTCTTTTGAGTTGGATGTACTTCTACGTCCCCGGTCTGACCCGCAGTTCTCAGGAACTGTTCAAGATGCTGCCCTACCTGGTCACCATTCTGGTGCTGATCGCCATCTCTCTGCGCAAGAAGCGGGAAAACCAGCCCCCCGCAAGTCTGGGTCTCCCCTACTTCCGCGAAGAACGCTGACACTAACACAAAAAGCCCCGAGCCATTCAGGTTCGGGGCTTTTCTTGTATCGTTATGCCTGATGGTTCCGGGCGGCGGTGAGGATGTTTTCCATCAGCACCGCGCGGGTCATCGGCCCGACGCCGCCGGGCACCGGCGTAATGTAGGAGGTCTTGGGCTCCACCGCAGCAAAATCCACGTCGCCGCAGAGTTTGCCGTTTTCATCCCGATTCATCGCCACGTCGATGACCACTGCGCCGTCCTTGACCATATCAGCCGTGACGCAGCGCACCTTGCCCACAGCGGAAACGAGGATGTCCGCCTGACGGGTGATCTCCGCAAGGTTTTCCGTTCTGGAATGGCAGGTAGTGACGGTACCGTCGCTCTGGGTCAGCAGGATAGACATCGGCTTGCCTACGATGTTGCTGCGGCCCAGCACCACGCAGCGCCTGCCGCGGATGGGGATCTCGTATTCCCGCAGCATTTCCATAACGCCGGCGGGGGTGCAGGGCAGGAACACTGGCTCGCCGATGACCATCCGGCCCACATTGAAGGGGTGGAAGCAATCCACATCCTTATCCGGCACGATGGCGTTGATGACGGCCTCCTCATCCAGTCCCCCGGGCAGGGGCAACTGGCACAGGATACCATCCACCGCCGGATCGGCGTTCAGTTTTTCGATCAGCGCCAGCAGTTCTTCCTGGGTGGTCTCCGCAGGAAGTTTATGCTCAAAACTAAGAATACCGCACTCCGCGCAGTCCTTTTCCTTGCCGGAAACGTAGACCCGGGACGCGGGATCATCGCCCACCAGGATCACAGCCAGACCGGGCTGCCGGGGTAGTTTTGCCGCTTCCTCCCGCACCCGCTCCTTAACCTTGACCGCCAGGGCTTTTCCGTCAATTCTCGTCGCCATCGTGTGCCTCCTCGTTCTCTTCCACAGGGGCAGGCGCCGCATCTTCGGCGATCTCGTCGGCAGCCTCGTCCTGCGTTTCTGCTGCGGCTGCGTCCGCTTCGGCCGCTGCCAATTGGTTTACCAGCAGACCTTCTGCGGTGGATTTCCGAACCACGATCATATAGAACAGCACAGTCACGGAAATCAGCACCATAACCACGCTCAACGCCTGAGAGACCCGGATGGGCTCTCCCGCCAGCGTCCAGTCAAACAGATACAGGCTGTCGCTCCGCAGGCCCTCGATCCAGGTGCGGCCCAGACCGTACCACAGCAAATAGAAACAGGCATTTTCTCCGTCAAAGCGGCGGCCGCGGGATACCACAAACAGGATCAGCAGCAGGCCTGCCAGATTCCACAGGCTCTCATAGAGGAAGGTAGGGTGCACATCCACATACTGCGTGTAGTCCACCCACAGGCGCATACGCCAGGGCAGCGTGGTTTCGGCGCCGAAGGCCTCCCGATTGATGAAGTTCGCCCATCGGCCAATGACCTGACCCAGCATCAGACCCAGAACGCCAAGATCGATCAGGGCGCTGGCTTTCAGTTTTTTGGCTCTGGCAAACAGGAACAACACCAGAACGCCCACCAGCACCGCGCCGTAGATCGCAAGGCCGCCGTCCCAGATGGCGATGATGTCGCCCCAGATCAGCGAGCCGTCTGCCGCGCGGTACAGATCCAGATAGAACAAAACATAGTAGGCGCGGGCGCCCACGATGCAGGACGGCACCGCCCAGAGGACAACATCCATCACGTTGTCCTCGGTCAGGCCGTAGTTTTTGGCCTGCTTCATACACAGGAACATTCCCGCCAGCATTGCTGCCGCCAGAATGATCCCATACCAGTAGATCCCGTTGCCGATGTCAATGGCAATCGGATCGGGGTTGATGGTCCAGTCTCCAAACAGACCGGGAAAACCGATAGGCATATCCGATAACGCTCTCAAATCAGCCGCTTCCTTTCTCTCAATGGCTTTATTCCTTGGGCACGATCTCGCTGAATACCGCACGCTCCTCCGTGATGTTGTCACGCAGGAAGGCGGCAATATCCTCTTTGGTGATGGATTCAAACACCTCGGGGAATCGCAGGGGATCGTAGCCGTGGAAATATCCCTCTGTAAGGGATACCGCAATGTTTTCAAACGAGTTCAGTCCACGCAGATTGCCGCCGAAGGCAGCCTTGCGCACCTGCTGATAGAAGTCTTCGTCGATCCCGCCAGCTGCCAGACGGGCAGCCTCTTTCTTGATCTCCTCCACCACCGCGCGGGCCTCGCGGCTGTCGCCGCCGGCGTAAAGGTAGGCCACACCGGGCAGCATTTCAAAGGAGCCGCCGAAACTGGTATTGATCAGCCCCTGCTCGTAAAGCCGCAGATACAGCGGGCTGGAATCGCCCAGCAGAATATCGCAGGCCATATCGCCGATCAGCGCCGTGCGCATATAGTCCTCGCCGTTTTCCACGCTGCGGCACTTGAAGCCCACCAGAAACTGGGGGCAGGAAACTTCCATCGCAAGGCTCGTTTCCTTCTCCGCCACGGTTTCCGGCTCCGTGCCGTAGTCGCGCTCGATGACAGGGCCGCCCTCCCGGGGCAGAACCCGCCGCGCCATATCCACCACGTGGATGGGATCCACATCGCCCACCACGGTCAGCACCATATTGGAGGGCGTGTAGAACGCCTTGTGGCAGTCGTACAGGGTTTCCGCCGTGATGTGGGAAATGCTCTCCACCGTGCCGGCGATGCTTGTGCGGGCCGTGTGGTTGGCGTAGAGCGCCTCCATCATCCGGGTATAGATCTGCCAGTCGGGGTTGTCCTCGATCATACGGATCTCCTGGGCGATGATGCCCTGCTCCTTCTCCACGCTCTCCTCCGTGAAGTACGGAATGGACACAAAGGACAACAGGATCTTCAAATTCTCCTCAAAATGGTCGGTGGAATCGAAGTAGTAGCCGGTCATCGCGTTGGAGGTAAAGGCATTGGGCTCCGCACCGTTTTTGGCCAGATCCTGCAAGGCGTTGCCCTCCCGGGTATCGAACATTTTGTGTTCCAGATAATGGGCGATGCCCGCCGGGGTGTCCAGCCAGGTGCCGTTCAGGCAGAAGCGGGTATCCATCCCGCCGTAGCGGGTGGCGAAAAAGGCGTATTTCTTGGCATAGCCCGGCTTTGGCACCACATACACCTGCAAGCCGTTGGGCAGTTTCTCGTGGTGGACGGATTCGCCGATGCGCTCATAGAAATTCACTTTCATTCCGCCGCCTCCTTTCCCCGCAGGAAGTACACCGTGTCCAGCGCCACCGTGCTCATAGCAGCGGTGATGCGTTCCGGCGTAACGTCCCGCACCTGTGCGGCCAGTTCCTCCGGCGTTTCCTGCTGGCCGGTGGCAGCCTGTCCCAGATAGAAGTTTTCCAGTTTGCCCTGGGAATCCCCCATAGAGGCATAGGCGTTGAGCAGCGTACTGCGGGCGGCTTCCAGTTCCCAGTCTTCCAGTTCGCCTTTGCACACAGCATCCAGTTGGCGGAGGATCTCGTCGTAGGCCTCCTGATACTTGTCAAACTCGATGCCGGAGGAAACGGTGATGATCCCCTTCTGGCGATGATAGAGGGAAGATGCGTAATAGCAAAGAGACAGTTTCTCCCGCACATTCATAAACAGTTTAGAGTTGCTGCTGCCGCCAAAGAGGGTGTTGCCCATCAGCAGCGCCGCGGTATCGCCGCTGCCGCAGGAAAAGCCCATCCCCAGTTTGCCCTGGGTCACATCCATAGACTCCTCGATCCGCAGGGGTTCCTGCCGCAGACTGTGGCGCTGCGCAGGCAGAAGTTCCGCCACGCTCTCTCTCGGCAGGGTAGCAAAGGCGGCTCGCAGCGCCTGCTCCACCCGTTCCCGCGTGGCGCTGCCGCTGTAAAACAGTTCCAGCCTGGACGTGGCGATCAGCCGGGTGTACTGGGCATACAGTTTCTTGGGCTGCAACTTTTCGGCGCTTTCCTCGCTGCCGAGGCGCGGGACGCCATAGGCCTCTCCCGCGCACATCTCCCGCAGGAGGCGGCTGTCCGCATATTCCCGCTTGTCGTTGATCTGGCTGCGGATGGCATCGATCAGGTTGGTCTTTTCGCTCTCAAAATAGGCGGGCACAAAGCGGCCGGACTGGGTAACGGGATCGCAGATCAACTCACCCAGAAGGGCCGCCACGTTTTCCAGCAGGCGCTCCTTTCCGGGGGCAAAGCGATCGTCGATCATACTGGCCACAAAACCCACACATTGGGTCTCGCCCTTTTTCCGGACGGTATATTCGATACG
>SVKT01000072.1 GCA_015068335.1 Oscillospiraceae bacterium
CACCCTGCGCGCGGCGCTGGGTCTGCGTTCCGCCTGCTTTGAGTGGGAGGTGGAGGACGGCGCGCTGGTGTTCTACGTCACGGGCTACGGCCACGGCGTGGGGCTGAGCCAGTACGGCGCCGACCGGATGGCCCGGGAGGGCGCGGACTGGCGGGAGATCCTGACCCACTACTACTCCGGCGTGACCATCGGGACGTTTTCCGGGGCGGGCGGTTGACCCCGCGCGGAGGACGCTTTACAATGGCGGGCGTTTTGTGATAAAATATCTTGAAACATTATGCCCGCAGGAGAGGAGGCCGCCGATGAAAAAGAAACTTCTGGCACTGGCACTGTGCCTTTTGCTGCTGCTTCCGGCGGCGGTGCCTCCGGTGACGGCCAGCAGCGACGTCTATTTTGTGGCCACGGAGCAGATCGTGCTTCCCCTGACGGAGGACACGATGCCTTTCTGGGACAAGAACGCGCTCTACATTTCCAGCAGCATCTTTACCGGCCTTGCCAGAGAGGCCACCGGCATCTCCCGGGCGGCCAATGCGGAAAACACGCTGGTGGTGCTGTACGGCGGCGGCAAGGCGCTGATCTTTGATCTGACCAAGGCCTATGCCCAGGACATTGAAGAAACGATCTACTACCCCGGCGCCGTGAAGAAAAACGGAAATATTTATGTGCCCGCCTCTCTGGTGGCCAGATATTTCGGCTTGAAGTACTCCATCACCGGCGCCGCCCACGGCTTCCTTGTGTGGATGCGCAGCGAGGATATGGTGCTGACGGACCGTCAGTTTGCCCGGGCGGCCACCGGCCCGATGAATACCCGCTACGAGGCCTATCTGAAAGAACTGGCGGCGAAGAAGGAAGAGGAGCAGCCCCCGGTGGTGACGCCGCCGGACCCGCCTCCTGTGGTGACGCCGCCCGACCCGCCCCCGGTGGTGAAACCGGAAAAACCGGCGGAGATCACGGGCGAGCAGGTCAGTTTGTGCATTGAGGCCGGCGCGGACACAGAGTCGCTGCTGGACGTGCTGGACGGCTATGGCGTCCAGGCCGCCTTCTTCTGCACGGAATCGTTTATCGCGCAGCAGGGCGCGCTGCTGCGCCGTATGACCGCCGCGGGCCACAGCATCGGCCTTCTGGCGGACGGCGCGGACGCCGCACGCACCGTGGCGGAGCAGGCGGAGGCCGCCAACGACGCTCTGGCGCGCGCCACGATGGGCAAGACCCGTCTGGCGGCGGTGAAAAACGGCGCCGCCGCGGACCGGAGCGCGCTGGAACAGATGGGCTTGCGCTGCCTGAGCGCGGATGTGGACATCTCCGCCGGCGGGCTGAAAACGGTGGCGTCGGCCGAATCGCTGCTGCGCCGCGTGGCCGGACGGGACAGGGATTCCACGGTCTGGCTGGGTGCAGAGGTCACGGCTGTCGGTCTGCGCGCCTTTTTGAGCGGCGCGGGCCAGGCGGGGCTGGGCGGCTGCCCGGCGTGGACGGAAACCACCTGAACAGGATTTACAGAAAGTTCAACACACCCGCTGTGGGTTGGGTATAATAACCAGTAAGAATGCTGTAAAACAGCGGAAAGACCTTTGAAACGGGAGGGACACTATGGGCCGAAAGATCTTGGTCGTGGAGGATGACCGCCATATCGCCGATCTTCTTCATATGTACTTGGAGAAGGAGGGCTTCGATGTGCGGATGGCCGCCGACGGCGGACGCGCTCTGGAAGAATTTCAAAAGGAGATCCCGGACCTGATCCTGCTGGACATTATGCTGCCGGTTATGGACGGCTGGGCGGTGTGCCAGCGCATCCGGGAGACCAGCAAGGTGCCCATCATTATGCTCACGGCCAAAAGCGAGGTGTTTGACCGGATCCAGGGTCTGGAAATGGGCGCGGACGACTACATCGTCAAGCCCTTTGAGATGAAGGAACTCATCGCCCGCATCAATGCGGTGCTGCGCCGCACGGAGATCCCCACCGACACCAGCAAGCGCCTCACCTTCGACAAACTGGTCATCGATCTGGACTCCTACGAACTGATCGTGGACGGCAAAAAGATCGACACGCCGCCCAAGGAACTGGAACTGCTGTACCATCTGGCGGCCACGCCCAACCGGGTCTACACCCGCAACCAGTTGCTGGACGAGGTGTGGGGCTTCGACTATTTCGGCGACAGCCGCACGGTGGACGTGCATATCAAGCGCCTGCGGGAAAAGGTGGAAAACATCTCGGACCGCTGGGAACTGAAAACCGTCTGGGGCGTGGGCTACAAGTTTGAACTGGCAGCCGCCAAAGCGGAGACACGGGAATGAAGCGCTATTTCAAAACCCACTTTCAGGGGATGTACTGGCGGCAGATGCTGCTTACCGTCAGTATGGTGCTGCTGACGCTGGCCCTGCTGGGCGCGTCCTTCTTCTCGCTGAGTTACAACTATGCCCGCGGGCAGGAGAGCGTGGAGATCCAGAGCAAGGCCCGGGTGATGAGCCAACTTTCCGTCAGTTATCTGGAAAGCGGCCGCTACCTGGATATGGAGGATCTGCAAAACGACCCGGACTTCCAGCGGCTGGCCTCTTTTGCGGCGATGGTGTCCGACGTGCATTTTATGATCTGCGACACCCAGGGCCACGTGCTGCTCACCACCGACCGGCAACTGGACGGTATGAGCCTGACCATCCCCGGGGAGATGACCCGGGAACTGATGGAGAAGGGCTCCGTCACCGCCCGGGACGATCTGGGCGGCATCTACGGCCAGAAGCGCGTGGTCATCGGCGTGCCGGCGGTGAACCCTCTGAGCCGGGAGACGGTGGGCGAGGTGTTTGCCGTGGCCACCACGGCCTCTCTGGACGCGATGTGGAAGGGCTTCATCAGCCTGTTCGTTATGACGGCTATGGTGGTTTTGATGATCGCCTTCACGGCCTCCTCCGTCACCACGATGCGGCAGGTGCGGCCCATCCGGGAGATGGTGCAGGCCACCCGCCAGTATGCCGAGGGCAATTTCGACATCCGGATGAACGACTACGGCCGCGACGACGAGATCGGCGTTCTGGCGGCCTCGTTCAACAATATGGCGGAGTCCTTGCAGCAGACGGAGCGTCAGCGCCGGGAGTTCATCGCCAACATCTCCCACGAGTTGAAGACCCCGATGACCACCATCGCCGGCTATACCGACGGCATTCTGGACGGCACCATCCCCCCGGAGAAGGAGCGGCAGTATTTGCAGATCATCTCCGACGAGAGCCGCCGCCTGTCCCGTATGGTGCGGCGGATGCTGGACGTGAGCCAGTTGCAGGCCATCGACCCGATGCGCGCCCACAGCCGCTTCGACCTGTGCGAAAGCGTGCGCCGGGTGCTGATCTCGCTGGAAAAGCGGATCACCGACCGCGGTTTGGACGTGGAGGCGGACATTCCCGAACTGCCCATCCGGGTGCTGGGCGACAACGACCTCATCACGCAGGTCATCTACAACCTGCTGGAAAACGCGGTGAAATTTGCCCGGGCAGGCTCCACGCTGTATCTGGGCGTCTCCGCCATCGACGGCAAGGCCCGGGTGGTGGTGCGCAACCACGGTGACACCATCCCGCCCGAGGAACTGCCGCTGCTGTTTGAGCGCTTCCACAAGAGCGACAAGTCCCGCAGCGAGGACAAGGACGGCGTGGGTCTTGGCCTGTATATCGTAAAAACAATTTTGGAGCAGCACAGAGAACGGATCGATGTGACCAGCGAAGACGGTGTGACCACCTTCTCGTTCTCGCTGACGATGGAATGAGGATGTATGGAAGAACGGAACGTACCCTGCGGGGAGGATCGCCTGCCCGGAGAAGTGGTTGAGATCTACCGCCAGGCGGAGCCCCGGGAGGTGGTGTCGTGCTATACGCGCCCGCTGCCCGGCGGACATCCGGCGGCAAAGAAGCCCGTGACGGGGGGAAAGAAGAAGCAGAGCAAAAAGGGGCTTTGGATCTTCCTGGCCTGCTTTGCGGTGTTTCTGCTGGCGGTGGCTGCGGTGACCGCCCTGACCTACGTCTGGGCGCGGGATCACAGCACCGACGACCTGTATGAGTATTTCACGGAAAAGCACGAGGACTCCCACCCCCCGAAAGAAGTGGAGATCCCCCGCTTCCCCTACGGGCAGGGGGTGCGTCTTGCTGTGGGGCAGACCCACGGCGACGCCCTGACGCCCCAGGAGATTTACAGCCGGGTCAACCCCTCCGTGGTGGCGGTGCTGTCACGACGGGGAGATCGCGCCTCCGTGGGCTCCGGCGTCATCTTCACCGCCGACGGCTACGTCATCACCAATTACCACGTGGTGGAGGGCGGCCAGACCTGCACCGTGATGCTCAGCACCGGATATCAGTACGAGGCAAAGTATGTGGCCGGCGACCGGAACTACGACCTGGCCATTTTGAAGATGGAGACCGCGGACCTGCCGGCGGCGGAATTTCTGGATTCCGACCTGCTCACGGTGGGCGATCCCGCCTACGCCATCGGCAACCCGATGGGCTATGAACTGCTGGGCACGATGACGGACGGCATCATCTCCGCCGTGGACCGCGAAGTGGAGGTGGACGGCCGGTATATGAACCTGATCCAGACCAACGCGGCGCTGAACACCGGCAACTCCGGCGGCCCGCTGGTCAACTGCTACGGTCAGGTGGTGGGCATCAACGTCATCAAACTGAACTCCCCCTACTCCACTGTGGAGGGTCTGGGTTTTGCCATCCCCACCGCCGTGATGCGGCGTGTGGTGAACGACCTGCTGACCTACGGCGAGGTGAAGCCCGAACCGCTGCTGGGCGTGTCGGTGGCAAAGGTGGCAACCCAGGCGGCGGAAGGCGTCTGGGGTCTGGAAGTCGTGGAACTGGTGGAGGACGGCGCCGCCGACCGGGCGGGCGTCCGGGTGGGTGACTGGCTGCTCTCCGCCGACGGCGTGCCCCTGACGGTCAGCAACGATCTGCTGCGCGTCCGCCGGACGCACTATCTGGGCGAGGAGATGGAACTCGTCCTCTGGCGCGGCGGCGAGGAACTGCGCGTCACGCTGGAACTGACCCAAAGCGCCGCGGAGTAAGAAACCATTCCATAAAAATGCACAGGGACGGTGAAGCGATCACTGTCCCTGTGTTTTTTGTTTCGGCAGCAGCAAACTGACGCCGGAGAGAAGCAGATAGACGCCGAAGGGCCTGCGCAGCAGTTCCACATCCAGCGCGGTGGCAAGCCAGGCTCCCGCCGCGGCGGCCAGCACGGCGGGCGGCACGGCGGCGCGGAGGGTGGGCTTGTCCAGATAACCGCTGCGCCAGTGGCAAAGCAGGGCGCTGGCGGCGGTGGGCAGGAAAAACAGCAGGTTGATGCCCTGGGCCGTGCGCTGCTCCACGCCCAGAAACAACGTCATCACCAGCAGCAGCAGGGTGCCGCCGCCCACGCCCCAGGCGGAGATGACGCCGGCGCCGAAGCCGCACAGCAACGGGAGGATCCAGTCCGTCACAGCAGATATTTCACCCCCGCGTAAAAGAGAAAGGCGGCGAACAGCCATTTCAAAAACGTTGTGGAGACCTTTCCGTACAGTTTCCCGCCCAGAAAGCCGCCGGCGAGACCGCCCAGCAGATAGGGCAGCGCCCGGGTCAGGATGTCTCCGCCGCCACGCCAGAGATAGACGAGGGAGGACACCAGACACACCGGAAAGATGACCCCCACACAGGTGGCGTAGAGCCTGCGCTGGGAAAGGGCGTCGCCGCGGGAGAGAATGGGCAGAAACACCATACCGCCGCCTCCGCCGAACACTCCGTTGGCAAGTCCCGCCGCCGCGCCTGCGATGCGCGGCCGCCAGTTTCCTTTCATATGCCCCTCCTTTTGTTTGGTATGTAGGCCCCCGGTTTTTTTCATAGTCCCCCGCCTCTTGCTTGGTATGCAGGCCGCCGGTTTTCTTTTGTAGTCCCCGTCTCTTGCTTGGTATGCAGGCCCCGGAGAGGATGGGAGGGGAGAAAGATCCCCTCCCGTTTGCGTTACTTCAACTTGAAACTTTCGCAGTCCGTGCACTTGATCTCGGTGGGGTTGGTCTCGTGGGTGCCCACCTGAATGGCAGACAGGGTGCAGTAGTTCTTGTCCTGGCAGTGGTGGGTGCAACTGGTCACGGTGCACTTGATGCTCTCGTTGGGCGTCTGATTCATAGTGAAGTTCCTCCTGCGTAAAAAATGTGGCTTTCGCCGTAAAGTAGTGTGTCCGCGCCGGCGGAAACTATGCAAAAAAACAGGACCGCCGGAAAGCAGTCCTGTTTCCATATTTTTGTTGTCAAATGCCCAGCAGCATCGTAGCGAAGCGGAAATAGATCAGCAGGGACAACGCGTCCACGATGGTGGTGATGAAAGGCGAGGCCATCACGGCGGGGTCGAAGCCCACCTTCTCCGCCAGAATGGGCAGGGAGCAGCCCACCAGTTTGGCGCAGATCACCGTGCCCACCAGCGTGGCGCACACCACCAGCGCCACCATCGGCGTGACGGCGGGGTTGTGCATCAGCATCCGGTCCACCAGCATCATCTTGGCGAAGTTGGCCACCGCCAGACAGATGCCGCAGCAGATGGACACCCGGAACTCTTTCCACACCACCCGCAGCAGGTCGGAAAAGCGGATCTCGTCCAGCGACAGGGCGCGGATCACGGCGGTGGAGGCCTGTGTGCCGCTGTTGCCGCCGGTGCCGGAGAGCATCGGAATGAAGGCGGTGAGAATGCCGCAGGCGGCCAGCGCGTTTTCAAAGTGGGTGAGGATGATGCCCGTAAAGGTGGCGGAGAGCATCAGCATCAACAGCCACGGGGTGCGGGCCTTCCACGCCTCCCACACGCCGGTGCGGAGGTAGGGCTTGTCGGAGGGCAGCATAGCCGCCATCTTTTCAAAGTCCTCGGTGGTCTCTTCTTCGATAACGTCCATCGCGTCGTCCACGGTGACGATGCCCACCAGACGGTTCTCCGTGTCCACCACGGGCAGGGCCAGGAAGCCGTATTTGCTCAGTACCTGGGCGGTGGTCTCCTGGTCGTCCAGCGTCTGGACGGCAATGAAGTTCTGCTCCATAATGTCGCCCACGATGTCGTCATCCTCTGCCAGCAGCAGGGCGCGGATGCCCAGCACGCCGATGAGGTGGCGCTGGTCGTCCATCACGAAGGAGATGTTGATGGTCTCCTTGTCCGGGCCGGTGCGGCGGATGCGTTTCAGGGCGTCCTCCACGGTCATATGGGCTTTGAGATCCACGAACTCCGTGGTCATAATGCTGCCGGTGGAGTCCTCGGGGTATTTCAGGATCTCGTTGATGCTCTTGCGCATCTCGGGGTCGGCCTGGTTGAGAATGCGGCGCACCACGTTGGCGGGCATTTCCTCCACGATGTCAACGGTGTCGTCCAGATACAGTTCGTCCAGCACTTCCTTCAACTCGGCGTTGGAAAAGCCCTGGATCAGCAGTTCCTGGTGGTCGGATTCCAGTTCCACGAACACCTCCGCCGCCAGTTCCTTGGGCAGCAGACGAAACAGCACGGGCACCCGCTCGTCCATATCGTCAAACAGCGAGGCGATGTCCGCCGCCTCCAACGGGATCAGGAGGTCGCGCAGGTCGGCGTACTGCCTGCGTTCCAGCAGCGTCTGCACGGTGTCCAGCAGTTCGTCCAGCGCCTCCTCCACGTTTTCCATATCCTCGTACACGTCTTCGTAGACGTCCTCGATGACTTCTTCGATCCTCTCGTCGAACTGCTTGTCGTCCAGTTCGTCAAAGCGCTTGTCATCCATTCCGCGCACCTCCTTTCCGGGTGGTAAAACAAAAAACTCCAATCGTCCCATCCGGTACGATTGGAGCAGCCCCCCGCGTGACGCTTCCGTCACGCCGCGGCGGCGATCCGTATCCCTGTGGTAGACTTTCCTACCGGACAGTATGCAGATTGTGCCTTCATCTTATGCCAAAAACGTGCCGCTGTCAACCAAAACGGCGTGGATGAAGGAATTTTTGCGTGGAAAACTATCTTGTGGCGGACTGTGGGGTGTGGTATAATAT
>SVKT01000001.1 GCA_015068335.1 Oscillospiraceae bacterium
GCACGGGACATCACGCGCCAGACCTGCTGACGGGTCAGGTTGGACTTGCGGTCGAAGGTGGTTTCGGTCTTGCCGTTCATCAGACCGTTGGCGAAGACCCAGCGGATGTCGTCATAGAAGGTCTCGCCGGGGGTCAGGTCGGTGAAAGCCAGGGTGGTGGGATAGGGAGTCACGGTGAAGGTAGCCTTGGTCTCCACACCCATAGAGTTGATATAGGTGAAGTTGACCTGGGTGGTGCCGTTGATGGCGATGCTGTCCTGCTGCTTGGAGAAGTTGGCGTCCATCAGACGGACGGCCTTGCCGGAGGTCAGAATGTCGCCGGTGACGATGGAGGTCTTATCCTCCACCTTGCACTGATAGGTGCCGAAGTTCTGGATGTCGCCCGCGGTGGTGGGGGCAGAAACCTTGGTGCCGAGGATGGAAACCATATCGGTGCCGTCGGCGACGGTGGTGCTCAGGGGCTCCACGGGCTCGATGAGGCGGTTGTCGATGATGTACTGGGAGATGGACAGGGGGAAGAACTTGCCGGTGGTCCACAGGCTGTAACGCTGGGTGCCGTTGATGTCCTTCACGTCGTCAGCCAACTGGATGACCTTGGAGGGAGGTGCATCAATGTAGCCGGCCATTTCCTCGGTGTAACTGTCCAGATAGCGACGGTCGGCGAATTCGATGACGGTGCCGTAGCCGGGCTTATCCATATAAGCGAGGGTTTCCTGCATAAACCAGCAGTGGTGACCCATCAGCATATAGGTCTTCTCGTCCAGAGGATAGTTCAGCAGTTCGCCGACCTTGTAGGAGATCTTCATCGCGTTTTTGCGAATGGCCTCGCCGCCCAGGTTGGTGTAGCCGCTGTCCCACTGAACGTTACCGGTCACGGTGTGATAGGAGAGGAAGACGTTGGGCTGGATCTTGGTGACATAGTCGTTCAGCGCGGTGTTTTCCTTGGACAGGGAGATGCCCTCGGCGGTAGCGCGGGTGCCCAGATAGTCGGTCCAGGCGGGGTTGGGATAGTTGTTATAGGCGTTGAGGTTGACGCCGCCCCACATCTTCTTCATCTCGGTATCGTACATACTGTTGTGCAGGTCGATGCCGCGGATGTTGGACTTCCAGTACTGGAAAGCGTCATCACGCTCGGGATCGGGATTCTGGGTATACAGGTCTGCGTCGGTGTCGTGATACATCTTGTTGGCTTCGCAGTACTTGTTCATACCCTTGACCTGAGAAACCAGGAACTTCTCGATCTGTGCCTTCTCGGTGGAGTCGATGGTCACCTCGGGGGCATCCAGAGAATCCAGGCCGAACATAGCCAACTGGGCGCCGTCGGGGTTGTGCATAGGCAGGAAGTAGAACTGGCAGCGCTCCATCAGGTCGCAGACGCGCTCGCCGTCGATGGTGTTGTAGTAGTTCTTCAAATAGAACTCGATCTGCAACATACACAGTTGGGAGGTGATGTACTCGCGGGCGTGGGTGTTGGCCATCACGAAGGTGCGGTTGGGGGCGGAATCCTTGCCCATCACCACCACGTACAGGGGGCGGCCCAGTTCGGAGTAGCCGATGATTTCCAGACGCATCAGGTCGGGATACTGTGCCTGCAAGGTTTGCAGGTCGGCAGCATAGTCGCTGAAACGATAGGTCTGCTCGGTCTTGTCGATCAGGCTTTCATAATCAACATAGGGTTCCAGGAAGGTGCCGGCCTGATTCAGGGTGAGCCAGGTCGTCTTGTTGTGGACTGCACCGGCCGTCATAGACAGCAGCATAGCCACAAGCAGTGCCAGGGAAGTGATGCGCAGGTGCTTTTTCATATTGACTCTCCTTAACAAAATGGGTTTTTAGGGACTCTTACGAAATTCAGTATATTGTACAGAGGGGGGAAATCTCAATGCTCGTTTTTTTACGCAAAGTTCATTTTTTCTCGGTTTTCAGAGGGGGGGTGGGATGGCTCACTGTGCGGCGGGGGAAGTGAGTTCCGGGACCAGATGGTTGTCCATAATGTACTGGGACAGAGCCAGGGGGAAGAACTTGCCGGTGGTCCACAGGCTGTAACGCTGCTTACCGTCGTTGGTGACCACGTCATCCGTCAACTGGATGATCTTGGTGGGCGGGGTGTCGATGTATCCCTCGGGATAGTTGCCCACGTTGTCCAGATAACGGCGGGTGGCCAGTTCGATGGTCACACCGTAGCCGCAGGAGGGCATATACTTCAAGGTCTCATTCATAAACCAGCCGGGGTGGCCCATCAGCATATACTCACGGTCGTCCACCTCGAAGTTCAGCAGGTCGCTGGCCTTGCAGGAGATGCTGGTGGCGTTTGCCAGCAGCGTGGCGTCGCCCAGTTTGCTGTAAGCATAGTTCCACTGGATGACGTTGCTGGCGGTGTGATAACTGACCAGCAGGTTGGGCTTGATCCTGGCCACATAGTCGCTCAGCACCCGGTTTTCCGCAGACAGGTCCACACCCACCAGGTCCATAGTGCCCATATAGTTCTGCCAGCCGGGAACGGGGAAGTTCTCGAAAGTGCCGGGGGTGCGCTCGCCCTTTGCTTTGGCTTCCTTCCAGGTTTCCAGGGTTTCGGCGGTGTACATACTGTTGTGCAGGTCCACGCCGCGGACGTTGCACTTCCAGTACATAAAGGCGTTTTCCCGCTCGGGGTCGGGGTTCTTGGAGTAGAACTCGGCGTCGGAGGCGTGGTAGAGGGGGTGATTCTCACAGAACTCGTGCATAGGATCCAGTTCCCCCAGCAGGAACTTACGCAGTTCGGCCTTGTCCTCCGCGGAGATGGTCAGTTTGGGATCGTCCAGAGATTTCAGGCCCTGCATAGACAGCATCGCGCCGTCGGGGTTGTGCAGGGGCATAAAATAGAACTGGCAGCGTTCCAGCAGGTCGGAAACGCGCTCGCCGTTGATGGTTTTGTCGTAGTTGCGCAGGTAGAACTCGATTTGCAGGACGGAAAGTTGCGTGGCGACATATTCGCGGGCGTGGGTGGTCGCCATAACCAGCATACGGTTGGGGGCGGTGTCCTTGCCCATCACCACCACGTAGATGGGGCGGCCCAACTCGGAATAGCCGGCAATTTCCAGACGGATCAGGTCGGGATACCGGTCGCGCAGTTGGAACAGATCTTCCTCGAACTCGTTGAACAGGTAGAGTTCCTTCGTTTTGTCAAACACACTGGGATAATCCTTGAAAGGTTCGTCGAAAGTGCTGGCCTGGTTCAGGGTCTGCCAGGACATTTCTTCGTGGATCATAGACATTTCGCATCTCCTTTTGTGCGGTATGGTTTGCAGGGGCGTTTTTAACGAAACTAACTTACAGAAAGCAACTTACAGTATATTGGATAAGAATGAATATTTCAATCTTCTTTTTCCGAATATGGTCAATTTTTACGGAGCCGTTCAGACTGTGATGCGAAAATCGCCCCGGGCGGTTGCCTCCTGTCGGCGCTGCTTGTCCTCCGCCTGCAAATCCAGCATCACGGAGATGACCCGGTTGGAAACCAGAAAGCCTTTGGGCGTGAGGTGCCAGCGGCCGTCCGTCTGCGCGGCATAGCCCGCCTTTTCGCATTCTGTCAGGAAGGGGAGGAAGCAGGTGAAGCGGCGGCGGAAGCGGGCTTCGTACTCTCTGGGATCCAGTCCGTGAACGGTACGCAGCCCCAGCATCAGCCACTCCGTGTCCCGATCCATCGGGTCGATGCGGTCGTTTTCGGAAAAGAGCATTGCGCCGCCTTTTGCGCCGCGGATGTAGGCTTCCAGATCTTTCTCGTAAGCATAGCGCACGCCGCCGAAGTCGGAATGGGCGCCGGGACCGAAGCCGGCGTATTCGCCCAACTGCCAGTATTTCAGGTTGTGGCGGGACTCCCGGCCGGGGAGCGCGAAGTTGGAGATCTCGTACTGGCGATAGCCGTGCTGTGCCAGAACGTCCACCGTGTGGAGATACATATCCGCCTGGACCTCGTCATCGGGCAGGTTGGCGGAATCCCGGACGGCAAACAGCGGCGTTCCCGGCTCGACTTTCAGCCCGTAACAACTCAAATGTTCCGGCGCAAGAGCCACGGCGGCCACAAGATTTTCTGCCCAGCGTTCCATCGTCTGTCCCGGCAGGCCGTAGATCAGGTCGAGGGAGAGGTTCCCAAAGCCGGCCCGGCGCGCGGCCTCCACGGCGGTGCACACCTGTTCGGTCGTGTGGATGCGGCCGATGCGGCGCAGTTCGTCGTCGCAGGCGGACTGCATCCCCAGGGAGATGCGGTTGAAGCCCGCCCGGCGCAGGGTGCGGAGGGCTTTCCAGTCGCCGGCGGAGTCGGGGTTGGCCTCCAACGTGATCTCCGCATCGGCGGAGAGCCGGTATTTTTTTGTGATCACTTTCAGAATGCGGGACAGCCGCTCCGCGCCCAGATAACTGGGTGTGCCGCCGCCGAAATACACGGCATCCACGACATAGCCTGCGGCAAAAGGCGCTGTTTCGGTCAGGTGGGCGCAGAGGGCGTCGGTGTAGGCGTCCATACGGCTCTCGCTGCCGGACAGGGAATAAAAGTCGCAGTAGACGCACTTCTGGGCACAGAAAGGGATATGGATATAAAGACCGAGGCATTTCGGCTTCGTGTTCATAGCAGACCTCCCGCGTAACGGATCGATGTTCCTGTTCAGTGTACCGCGCGGGGCGGGGAAATGCAACGATGTATATTTTTTCCGCGCTGTGGGATACTGGGCGGGAAAGGGGCGAGAGCGATGGATATGACTCCCGAACAATACAAAAAATACGTGCAGGAACGAGCGAAGAAGTCGCCGATCTGGAAGGACGTTGCGCTGGCCTTTGTCATCGGCGGACTGATCTGCGTGCTGGGTCAGGCGATCCAGGACGGATGGAGCGCTGCCGGGCTGAACAAGGAGGACGCCGGCACGGCAACGTCCTGCTCGCTGGTACTGATCTCCGCGCTGCTGACGGGGCTGAACCTCTACAATAAACTGGCGCGCTGGGGCGGTGCGGGGACGCTGGTGCCCATCACGGGTTTTGCCAACGCGGTGGTGTCGCCTGCCATCGACTTCAAGAGCGAGGGGTTCATCACCGGTATGGCGGCGAAAATGTTCACCGTAGCCGGGCCGGTCATCGTGTTCGGCACGCTGGCCAGCGTGATCTACGGCGTGGTATTGATGCTGACGCAGTGAAAAACAAAGGAAGCCTGCCGCAAGAAAAGCAGGCTTCCTTTCTCTTTGCTGCGGTAGGGACAAAGTTGTCTGGTTGACGTACAGAGGGAAATGTGGTACGGTGGATCCTGTCAGAGAAGGAAACGGTTTGGTTGAAGTAGTTCCGTAATGCGGAGGATCTGTGCTTCTTATGCAAGTGAGCAGGGCAGATCCGGCGTTTTACAAAGATTATTTTGACGCGACCGTGACCTGACACAACGGGGGGAGTCTGTCCGTATCCGGACAGGCTGTTTCCTGCTGCGCGGGTCTGTTTTCTTTTTCTGAACAAAAAATCAGT
This sequence comes from Oscillospiraceae bacterium, assembly GCA_015068335.1. GTDB lineage: Bacteria > Bacillota > Clostridia > Oscillospirales > Oscillospiraceae > Oscillibacter. The sequence continues at coordinate 5,476 of SVKT01000001.1, forward strand.
TCGGAGGAAAACAGTATGAGAATGTCAAAAGATTTCAAAATGGGAGAATGGAAGGCACTGAAAAACGCCGTATGTGAAAAAACCGGACGATACCTCGGGAACGGGTTGCTGGGTCAGGCGTTCACAAGGCGCTCCTATACCGCGGAGCACGGCGGGGAAAACAATGAGATTTTGGAGTTCATCGGTGACCGGGTGCTGGATGACTATGTGGTCAAAGCCCTTGCCAAACGGTACGGCGCGCGGAAGGAAACCGGCGAATACGTGTGCAGAGTCCGGGAAAACCGGCTTGCGGAATTAAAGCAGGAACTGGTCAGCAATAAGACGCTTGCCGCCATCGTGGACGAATGGGGCATTGAGGAATATCTGTTTGTAGGGAAGAGCGATTACAACAATTGGGCGGAAGTGCAGGAGAAGGCAAAGGCGGACCTGTTCGAAGCGATCCTCGGGGCAATTGCGGTGGAGAGCGACTGGGACGCAGCGGTTTTGGAGCAGACGGTCGAAAAGATGCTCTCCCTTGATGCGCGGTTGCAGGTCGTTCTGGAAACAGAACAGCGCCTGCCGTGTTTTCGTCTTGAAAACGCTGTTACCACACTGAAAGAACTGGCGGAGCAGCGCGAATGCCCGCCGCCTGTTTATGAATTCCACGGACCGGACGAGGTTGGATATGACAAGGACGGAACCCCGGTCTGGTTCTGCACCTGTATGACGGCAGAATGGGGGATTCGGCTCACAGTGCGGGCATCTTCCAAAAAAGCGGCGAAACAGTATGCCGCATATCTTGTGTTGTGCCGGCACTATGGATTGCAGAATGAATATGGCCCAAACAGGATCTGTGTTTACTGGGAGTATAAAGACGGGAAACTGATTCCCGGTGGAGAGATGAAAGCATAAAAAGGAGCGACGGCGAAGCCGTCGCTCTTGATTTTAGAGAAGCACCTCCGCGTTGGTGCCGTAGAAAATATCGTCTTTCCCGCTGATGAGCCGGCAGAACTCCTCCATCTTTGCCCAGTTGTCGGGGGCGAAATCCATTTCGTAAGCGTGTCCCCAGATATAGAAGATCTGCGGTTTGTCTGTTTCCAGTTCCACAAACCGCCGCCCCAGTTCCATCAGCCGGTCGAACTGGCGGACGTGGAACACGTTGGGGTTGAAGCGGTACAGATCCGGCTGCGGGTCGAAACGGTCGGTGTTGGTGATGGTGCGGCAGTAGCGGATGCCGGTGTGCTCCCGGATCAGGCGTGCTACCCGCTCGTCGTTGTTCACGCCGCCGCAGGGATAGGCCATACCCACCACCTCATACCCCACCAGTGCGGAGAGGTTCTGCCGGTCCTGTTCCACTTGCCGGATGACCTCTGCATCTTCCAGCGTGGTCAGATTGGGGTGGGTCAGGGTATGCACGGCGACTTCGTGCCCCTCGTAGACAAATTTCACGTCCTCCGGGTGGATCTTGTATTGGGAGAAGCGGCGGCCGTCCCGGCGCATAATGCCCGGTTTGCCCAGCAGTTCCGAGTTGAGGTTGAAGGTGGCTTTCAGCCCGTATTGATCCAGCAGTTCAATGAGGCGGATGTCCTGCGTCACGCCGTCGTCATAACTGAATGTGACGGCTTTCCGCTTGTCTTGTTCTTTGAATCTCATATACACACCGCCCCTTTCCTGACTTTATTATATTGCGGAATCCGGAGAAGTAAAGCCTTATGCAGCGCGGCGCTTGCGGAAATACGTCAGGCAGAGCACCGCGGCCACGGCCAGAAACGGCAGGACGCCGACGATGCCTGTGGGGGCAGGACCGATGAAGGGGTTTCCTCCGTCGAACGTCAGGTAAATGCCGATGGCTGCAATGCCGTTGATGGCGCCGTGAGCCAGAACGGCGGGAATGCAACTCCGGGTTTTCAGCGTCAGCCAGGAGAGGAAGATCCCCATCACGATGCAGAAACCGCACATCGCGGCGATGCCGGTGAAAGGATAGCCGGGATAGCCCATCCCGTAATTGTGTCCCGCAATGGTCAGAGGTGCGTGCCACAGACCCCAGATGACGCCGGTGACCAGCAGCGTGGGAATGGGCGGCAGTTTCGCTGCCATCTTGGGCAGCAGGTATCCCCGCCAGCCCCACTCCTCGCCGAAGCAGTTGACAAAATTCATAACAGGAGCGAGGAAGAAGGCCTGCGCCGTCTGGATCAGCATCAATGCGGGCAGGGGGATGGGGAGCGTGCTCATATCGGCGCCGGCGGATGCCAGCGTGGCGCTGAAATAGCCCAGCGAGGGGTCAAACTGCTGCGGGAAAAGCAGGAAATAGAGTCCTGCGCCCAGCAGAGTGAGGATCCCGGGGCCGAACCACGCCGCCAGATACATTTTAAGATTTCCTTTGAAATGGGGATGGAGCCAGGCGCTTTGCAAACCCTCTTTTGTGAGCAGACGGGTCAGCAGAACGCCGACAGAGGGAAAGAACATTGCTGCCGCCACGGCCAGTTGCGCGGCGATGGGGGGCAGGCCCGCCAGCGTGCCGCCCCGCAGCAGCGGATAGACCACGGCAAGACAGTAGGCCCAGGTGAGAGAAAAGGTGATGACCAGAAAGAGCAGGATCCGCTTCGTTTCCGTTTTGTGATTGGTGGTTTCCATAGATTCCTCCTTGCAGCGTCTTTTACTGGGCTTAGTATACACGTTCCACTTGGGGGAAAGTCAAGCATTTGCGGTGTGGTCCGAAGGCGTTATTTTTTTCAGACTTATAAAGTTGACATAACGGTGTGGAAAACTGTGTGGAAAATGTGAAAAACCCTGAAATATGAACGGTTTATGAAGGTGGCAGAAAGATTATGGAAAAAGTTACGTAATAACATTTTTCATCGAAAAGTGAAGAATATCAGAAAATAAGTGCTTCCGAGAGGAATACTTGAACCTGTGGTAAAACCGTGATACAATACTATATATTGATTTTCTGGCATATTCTGCCTGTTTGGAGGAACTATGGCTGCGAAGAAGCAAGATTACGGCAATGAGAGCATTTCGTCCCTGAAAGGCGCGGACCGCGTCCGGAAGCGCCCGGGCGTGATGCTGGGATCCGATGGACTGGATGCCTGTGAGCATACCGTGTTTGAGATCCTCTCCAACTCCATCGATGAAGCCAGAGCGGGGTATGGCACGACCATTACCGTCACCCGCTACGCCGACCGCTCCATCGAGGTGGAGGATGCCGGCCGCGGCTGCCCCGTGGACTGGAACGAGAAGGAGCAGCGGTACAACTGGGAACTGGTGTACTGCGAACTGTATGCCGGCGGCAAGTACAACACCACTGACGATGACAACTATGAATGTCCTCTGGGTCTCAACGGTCTGGGCGCCTGTGCCACCCAGTACTCCTCCCGCTATATGGATGTGACCGTCTGGCGTGACGGCTATGAGTATGCCCTGCATTTTGAGCGGGGCGAAAACGTGGGCGGACTGACGAAGACGGAACTGCCGAAAAACGGGAAGAAGAAAACCGGCACCCGCGCCCGCTGGCTGCCGGATCTGGACGTGTTTACCGACATTGACATTCCCGCCGAATATTTCACCGACGTGATGAAGCGGCAGGCGGTGGTCAACGCGGGCATTACCTTCCTCTTCCGCAACGAGGTTGCGCCCGGCAAGTTTGAGGAAACGGAATTCCTTTACGAAACCGGTATCAGCGGCTATGTGGAGGAGTTGTCAGGAGAGGGCGGCCTGACCGCACCGGTCTTCTGGCAGACGGAGCGGCGGGGCCGCGACCGCGCGGACAAGGACGAATACAAGGTGAAACTCAGTTGCGCCCTGTGTTTTTCCAACCGGGTGCAGGTCATCGAACACTATCACAACTCCGGATGGATGGAGCACGGCGGCAGCCCGGAAAAAGCCACCCGATCCGCCTTCGTTTCCGCCATCGACAAATACCTCAAAGAGCAGAATAAGTATCAGAAAAACGAGGGCCGCATCACCTGGACGGACATTGAGGACTGTCTTGTGCTGGTGAGCAACAACTTCTCCACCCAGACCAGTTACGAAAACCAGACCAAGAAGTCCATCGACAATAAATTCGTGCAGGAGGCTATGACCGAGTTCCTGCGTACCAATCTGGAAATCTATTTTATCGAAAACCACTTTGATGCGGAGAAGATCGCCGAACAGGTTCTGGCCAACAAGCGCTCCCGGGAAGGCGCCGAGAAGCAGCGCCTGAACCTCAAAAAGACCCTGACGGACAAGATCAGCATTGCCGACCGGGTGCAGAAGTTCGTGGACTGCCGCTCCAAGGATGTGAGCAAACGCGAGATCTACATCGTGGAGGGCGACTCCGCACTGGGCAGCGTCAAGCAGGGCCGGGATGCGGAGTATCAGGGGATTATGCCGGTGCGCGGCAAGATCCTCAACTGCCTGAAAGCGGACTATGCCCGCATCTTCAAAAGCGAGATCATCACCGATCTGATCCGCGTGCTGGGCTGCGGTGTGGAGGTGCAGAACAAGCACGTCAAGGGCGTCGCGGCCTTCGACCTGGCCAACCTGCGCTGGAACAAGGTGGTCATCTGCACCGACGGTGATGTGGACGGCTTCCAGATCCGCACCCTGATCCTGACGATGCTCTACCGCCTGACCCCCACCCTCATCCGCGAGGGCTGCGTCTATATTGCGGAAACGCCGCTGTTTGAGATCAAGTGCGGCGAAAAGACCTGGTTCGCCTACTCCGACAAGGAGAAGAACGACATCCTCCGCGATTTGGAGGGCACCAACCGGAAAGTCAAAGTCAACCGCTCCAAGGGTCTTGGCGAAAACGAGCCGGAGATGATGTGGCTGACCACGATGAACCCCGAGAGCCGCCGCCTGATCCGGGTGATGCCGGAGGATGCGGAGCGGACGGCGGAGATGTTCGATCTGCTGCTGGGTGAAGACCTGCAAGGCAGAAAGGACTATATCGCCGAAAACGGTTACAAGTATCTGGAAATGGCCGATATTTCTTAAACGATAGGAGAAATGAATATGGAAAACCTGATTTTACACGTCTATTACACCTGCAAGCCCGGTATGGCCCAGACCTTCGTCAAGGCGGTAAAGGACTGTGGCGCACAGGCCAAGGTCCACGCGGAGGATGGCTGCTTCCAGTATGACTATTCCCTCTCCTGCGAGCAGGCCGACACCGTGGTTTTGATGGAGCGCTGGCGCGACGCCGCGGCGCTGGAAAAGCATATGGCCCAGCCCCATATGGGCGAGATCAACGCCCTGAAACAGCAATATGTGGACGAAGTGAAGATCGAGCGTTACGAGTAAGATCTTTCTGCGGAAAGGAACACAATGGCTAGAAAGAAGCAGCCGGAGAATACCCGGCCGAAAGTGAATAACCCCAATGTGATGGGCCTGCGGGCAGAGGTGATGGAGCAGCCCATCACCGAAACGCTGGAAACCAACTATATGCCCTACGCGATGTCGGTCATCGTCTCCCGCGCCATTCCGGAGATCGACGGCTTCAAGCCCTCCCACCGGAAACTGCTCTACACGATGTACCGGCGCGGTCTGCTGAACGGGGATATGATCAAGTCTGCCACCATCGTGGGTCAGACGATGAGCCTGCACCCCCACGGCGACGCGGCGATCTATGAAACGATGGTGCGCCTGGCCCGGGGCAACGGTGCGCTGCTGACGCCCTTTGTGGATTCCAAGGGCAACTTCGGCAAGCGCTATTCCCGGGATATGGCCTATGCCGCTCCCCGCTATACCGAGGCGAAACTGACCCCCATCTGCGCGGAACTGTTCCGCGACATTGACAGCGACACCGTGGATTTTGTGGACAACTACGACAACACCCTGAAAGAGCCGGTGCTGCTGCCCACCACCTTCCCCAACATTCTGGTTTCCGCCAACAGCGGCATCGCCGTGGGTATGGCGTCCCAGTTCTGCGGTTTCAACCTGAAAGAAGTCTGCGACACCACGGTGGCCTACCTGAAAAACCCCGACTGCGACCTGACGGAGACCCTGCTGGCGCCCGATTTCCCCACCGGCGGCGAACTGATCTATGATGCCAATACCATCAACGAGATCTACAACACCGGCCGGGGCAGCGTGAAGGTGCGGGCGAAGTATCGCTACGTCAAGGAGCAGAATCTGATCGAGATCTACGAGATCCCCTACTCCACCCAGATCGAGGTCATTCTGGACAAGGTGGCGGAACTCATCAAACAGGGCAAGGTCAATAAAGAGATCGCCGATATGCGCGACGAGACCGACCTCTCCGGCCTGAAACTGACCATCGACCTGAAACGAGGCGTCGACCCCGACAAACTGATGGCGAAACTGTTCAAGTCCACCCCGTTGGAGGACTCCTTCCCCTGTAACTTCAACGTTCTCATTGGCGGCAGTCCGCAGGTGCTGGGCGTGCGGCAGATCCTGGAAGAGTGGTGCGCCTGGCGTACCGAGTCCGTCCGCCGGCGCATTTACTTCGTTCTGCAAAAGAAGAAGGACAAACTGCACCTGCTCAAAGGCCTCAAACGCATCCTGCTGGATATCGACAAGGCCATCCGCATCATCCGGGAGACCGAGGAGGAGGCTGAGGTCATCCCCAACCTGATGATCGGCTTCGGCATCGACCAGATCCAGGCGGAGTACGTGGCGGAGATCAAACTGCGCAACATCAACAAGGAGTATATCCTCAAACGGACCCAGGAGACCGACGCCCTGCGGGACGAGATCGACGATCTGGAAGACACCCTGAAAGACCCCAAGCGGGTGAAGAAGATCCTCGTAGACGAACTGAGCGAGGTGGCGAAGAAGTACGGCGAGCCCCGCCGCACCTCCATCGTCTACGGTCACGAGATCGAGTCCTATGCGGCAGAGGAGGCGGAGGAGGAGTATCCCGTCCACATTTTCCTTTCCAGAGAGGGCTACTTCAAGAAGATCACGCCCCTGTCCCTGCGGATGGGCGGCGAGCAGAAGTTCAAGGAGGGCGACGGTCTGCGCCAGACCTTCGAGACCACGTCCAACGCCGAGATTATGTTCTTTACCGACAAGTGTCAGGTGTACAAGACCCGCCTGGGCGAATTCGACGATGCCAAGGCCAGCGTTTTGGGCGACTATCTGCCTGCCAAATTGGGTATGGACGCCGGAGAAAACGTGGTGTACGCCGTGCTGCCCGGTGACTATTCCGGCTCGCTGCTGTTCTTCTTCGCAAACGGCAAGGCGGCCCGAGTGGATCTTTCTGCTTACAAGACCACGTCCAACCGCCGCAAACTTACCGGCGCCTATTCCGACAAGGCGCCGCTGTGCAGCATCTGCCGCATCGATCAGGACCGGGAACTGGCGGTCTACTCCACGGAGCCCCGCTGCCTGATCTTCCACACGGCGCTGCTCGCCCCCAAGGCCACCCGCGCCACCCAGGGCGTGGCGGTGATGAATATGAAGCCCAGGTATCAGTTGGAAACGGTGAAGCCGGTGGAGGAGACCTCCATCGCCAACCACAGCCGCTACCGCGCCCGCAACATTCCCGCCGCCGGCGCACTGCTGCGGCAGGAGGATTCCGAGGAGCAGCAGATCGGCGGCCTGCTTGATTAAAAGGAGGATTCGTTATGGCATTTGAAACAGTAAAGAAAAATCTGGAAGATCGCGGCTATGGCGTGCAGGTGTTTGCCACCGCAGCGGAGGCTGCCGCTTATCTGAACGAACAGATCGACGGAAAGACGGTGGGCTTCGGCGGCTCTATGACCCTGAAAGATATGGGGCTGTATGAACTGCTGGGCAGCCACAACGAAACCCATTGGCATTGGGTGGACGGGCCTGCCGCCCGCACCCGGGCCAAGGATGCGCAGGTCTACCTGACCTCTGCCAACGGTCTGGCCGAAAACGGCGACATCATCAACATCGACGGCGCCGGCAACCGGGTGGCTTCCACCCTGTTCGGCCACGAGAAGGTGTACATCGTGATCGGCCGCAACAAACTGGCGCCTACTTATGAAGAAGCCCTCTGGCGCGCCCGCAACATCGCCGCGCCGAAAAACGCCCAGCGTCTGGAAAGAAAGACCCCCTGTGCCGTCAGCGGCGATCGCTGCTATGACTGCAAGAGTCCTGACCGCATCTGCCGCGGACTGGTGGTTCTGTGGGGCCCTATGATGGGTATGGAAACGGAGATCGTGCTGGTAGACGAAGATCTGGGTATGTAAATGCCGGAAAAAAGGGGAGGAGGTGTGTCCTTGAAGATTCGATTGCTGGCGCTGGTTCTGGCGGTGCTGTCCCTGACGGGATGCGCCTCCCTGCTGGAACGCGAGTATACCGTGGCGGAGCCCCACAGCAGCAAGTTCTGGGAAAGCGGAGCCACGGCAACGCTGCGTGCGGAAAACCGGCAGGACATCGTGAATGATCTGCTGCTCCTGATCGGACAGCATACGGAAAAGGCGACCATCCGGCTGTATAACTACGATGACGATCTGATGGTTTCCGACGTGCTGGACCGTGCCATCGTGGAGGTTCGGCAGGACACGGCAATGGGCGCCTACGCGGTGGAATTCATTACCGCCACGATGACCCATACCCAGCGGACGTACTATGAAATTCAGGTGCAGATCAGTTACCGTCGCACAGCGGAGCAGATTCAGGCTGTGGCCAACGCCACCAGTCCGGAGGCGGTATACAGCCTGCTCCGCACTGCCATTGCCGAGGAAAAACCGGAACTGGTGGTCCGCGTGGGCTACTGGGGACTGGAAGGCAGAGAGCGCGTGGAGGCCGCCGTGGCGCAGTTGCGGGAGGAAGAAGGGTTGACGGATGAGGATACGCCCTGGCTGATCTGCTATTATCCCGCCGACCGCCCCGTGGGCCTGCTGGAATTTGTTCTGGAACCCACGGAGGAGCAGGTCGAGGCGTGGCTGGCGGAGGAGACCGGCGGTCTGACGGAAGAAATGCCGGAAAATGCGGCGCTTCCGGAAGGACAATAAAACAGAAAAATTTTTGGAACAAGGGGCTTGACAAAGAAAAAAACTCCTGTTAAAATAGCCCTTGTTCTCGCGGGCTTAGCTCATCTGGTAGAGCGCCACCTTGCCAAGGTGGAGGTAGCGAGTTCGAGCCTCGTAGCCCGCTCCAAAAAGAAACTCCATCCGTGAGGATGGAGTTTTCTTTTTGCAACGAGAGATGTATTTGCAGAATTCGCTACCTCCACCCAAGCGCGAAGCGCTTTTCAATCCGAGGTGCGTGCAGGGTTCCTGCGAATTGCCGCAGGCGGTTCGCGGGATGCCGGGAAGCGAGTTCGAGCCTCGTAGCCCGCTCCACACTCGTCGCAAGCGTCATATCGCTTGCGACGACTTTTTTGTAAAAGTCATCGCGCACTCATTCTGCTGCGCCTCGTGTTCCCACCGCAAACACTGCGCTGGTTTGCGGCGGGAGCCCTGTGCAGTCTCCATCCGAAAGGATGGAGTTTTCTTTTTGTAATGAGACGTCGGAGAACTCGCTGCCGAACACCGTCGTGCCGGAAGCCGCAAATCGTGGCACTTCCTCGAAAGCGAGGCGCTGAATCCACCGCGGGCGGCGCTGGCCTCGCTTTCCACCCAAGCGCAAAGGAAACCCCCGCCTGCCATCGACAGGCGGGGGTTGAAGAAATCAGTCCAGTTTCCGGACGAAGTTGCCGTAGATGCGGGTGCCTTCCTGCACGGTCAGAAAGGCGTTGGGGTCGATGGTGTGGACGGTGTGGAGGAGTTCTTCGATCTCGTACTTGGAAAGGCACACGCACAGCACGTGGAGATCCTTGCCGCTGTATGCGCCGGTGCCGGTCCAGTAGGTGACGCTGCGGTCCAGTTTTTCGATGATGAAGCGGCCCAGTTTGCCCTCGTCCTCCCGGGTGAAGATCAGCGCCTGGACGTTGATGTTCTGCTTGTGCATCCGGTCCATAACGATGGAGGCAAAGAAGTTGTAGATGACAGAGTAGATGGCCACCTCCGGCACAAAGAGAACCAGGCAGGCTGCGTACAGGAAGATGTTGAAAAACAGGGAGAAGCGCCCCACGGTGATGCCGCTGCCGCGCTTGCTCAGGCACAGACCGATGATGTCCAGGCCACCGCTGCTGCAACCGCAGGTCAGAACCAATCCGCCGCCCACGCCGGTCAGGATGCCGCCCAGCAGGCAGCCGGTCAGATAATCGCTGACGATGGGCTGCGCAGGGGTGGGGATGAGGCTGTAAAAGAAGGAATAGGCCACCGTGCACACCAGCGTTTTGGCCACCAGTTCTTTGCCCAACTGCTTGTAGGCGTAAAGCAGGATGGGGATGTTGACGATAAAATAGAGGATACCCGCAATGTCGTGGGTGCCGAAACTGATGCCGGAGAAATCCATCAGCAGGGTGCGGATCAACTGGCATACGCCCATAATGCCGCCGGAGTACATATTCAGCGGAACGACGAAAAAGTTCAGGGAGACGGCAATGATCATTTCGCCCACCAGAGCGACCACCAAACGAAGCCACCGGTGGTGCAGCGTATTGTACAGCATAGAAAATCCTCCTTTGCGCGGTATGGATTAGGATGCCCGGATACCCTGATTATACGAATGAAACCGGGAAACCACAAGAGAAAAATCAGAGGGTGTATTGCAGACAGCGGTACAGTCGGTTCTGTGCCCGCTGCAAGGTGCGCGAAACGGTGGAACGATGCACGCCCAGTTCCCGGGCGATCTGTGCCGGGGTGAGTTGCTGCTCGTAGCGCATAAAGAGGATCTGCCGCTGCCGCGCGGTCAGTTCCGCCTCTCTTGCCTGTTGCAGATTTCGGCGCAGACGGCGCAACTGCTCCCGGTTGTCTTCCGCGTCTTCCTGCATCCAGCGCGTTAACTGGGCCCGGCTGACCAGCGGGGAGTCAAGACACGTCCTGTTCATAGTGCCGATTCCTCCTGTCGTAGTAATGAGCGGTCAGCGCGGCCAACTCCCGGGCCTCTTGCAGCAGAGGCAGCAGGGCGTTGATGCGGGCCTTGTATTGGCGGGCGGTCAGCGCGTCCGGTGCGGCGCGCTCTGCGGCGCGCAGTTCGGCGATGCGGAGCCGGAGGGCGGCGGCGCTGGCTGCGTATTCAACGGACATTTCAAGCAGGGTCATAGGCGGGATCTCCTTTCCTGAACGAGGCGGGGCGGATGAGGGGTGAAGCAGTGCAAGGGTCGTGTCCTCCTTAAAAAATAAGAATGAAAAAAATCTGTTGACAAACAGAAAAGTATCTGTTAGTATGTACCTTGCTGTTGGGCAGAGTTGCTGGTGTAGCTCAGCTGGTAGAGCAGCTGATTTGTAATCAGCAGGTCGGGGGTTCGAATCCGTCCACCAGCTCCAACTTCATATGGAGGAGTTCCAGAGCGGCCAAATGGGGCAGACTGTAAATCTGTTGTCTACGACTTCGGTGGTTCGAATCCACCCTCCTCCACCAAGAAAACCGTTACACCGTCAGGTGTGACGGTTTTTCTTTTTTTCGTATGGCGAAGGGGAGCGGGAGTGAATGACGCGCCGGTGGCGCGTCAGAGCCGCGGAACGGCCCGTCCGCAGACGGGCGGATCCACCCTCCTCCACCAACCCGCAAACTTCGGCTTGCGGGTTTCTCTATCGGAAAAGACCTTGCGGGAGACAGGATGCCAGTTTTACAAAATGTTCATTTGACATTGACGGCGGAAAAATTTAAGATGGGTTACAGTGACCGAAAAAAGGAGATTTTTGTTATGACCGCAAAAGAAAGCGCGCGCCGGGAATGGGAAAAACTGAAAGACCGGCCGATGCGGGAGAAACTGCATCACCTGAAAACCTATTATTGGGGTTATTTCGCGGCGGCCGCAGTGATCCTGGTGGGCATCGGCGTGCTGGTCTATAATCACCTTACGGCAAAAGAACTAGCGTTGCAGGGCTTCTTTATGCACGCGGTCCAGAACAAGGTGGTGGCACAGGAATACGAGGAAGGCTTCGCGGAATTCGCCGGGATCGACCTGAACGAATTTGGATTCCATATGGAGGCCAACAGCGATTCTGTGGTCGGCGAGCCGGAAGCCAGTTATACCGACGGCCAGATTTTCACCGCCCGCCTTGCCGGCGGCGAACTGGACGTCTTCGGCGGCGATATGACCGCGATGATGACATACGCCTACGGCGGATATTTCAGCGATCTTTCCCAGGTGGCGACCCCGGAGCAGATGGCTGCGTGGGAGCCGTATCTGCTGTATATGGATCGGGCCGTGTACGAGGAGATCGCCCAGAACACGGATATCGATGCCGTGTACGCCCTGCCGGAACCGAAAGAGCCGGAAACGATGAAGGAGCCCATCCCCTTTGGCCTTCATATCCCGGCGGACAGCGGTCTGCACGAGGCGTATGGATTCTATTGCGAGGACCTCGTGGTGGGTCTTGCCATCAATGTGCCCCGTCCTGCCGCCGCCGTGGCATTTCTGGAATACGCGCTGCGATAAGTGCAGAGGACTGACTTTATAGAAGCATTCGGCATACCATACCTGCGGTGACCGCGGTATGGTATGCTTTTTGCATTTGGAAGAAGTTTGTCCGCGGGTGGTGAAGTCACAAGAATCTTGTCCATAAGAAGAATTTAGCACAAGAATCTTGCTGTGTCAAGCACAAATTAACAAGATACTTGTAAAAATAGATTGACAGACACAAGGTTATACAGTATGATGGTGTCGAAGAAGGTCGAAATGGCTTGTGGGAGGGAATTCTATGAGTTTTGGAGAACGGATCAAGACACGGCGGGAAGAACTGGATCTTTCCCGCGGGATGCTGGCGGAGCGGCTGGGGATCTCTGCATCCGCTGTCAGCAACTATGAGAACGAACTCAGTTTTCCGCAGAAAGATGTGATACTCAAACTGTTTGACTGCCTGGAAACAGATCCCAACACCCTGTTTCAGGACAGTTTTCGCGGCGGCGACAAGGTGCTGACCCGAAGTGAGCGGCAGTTGCTGGAACGGTATCGCGGGCTTTCCCCTATGGGGCGGGAGAGTGTGCGTGCGGTGGTGGAGGCAATGTGCGCCTACCGTGATGATCTGGAAAGCGGCAGAGTCGAGCAGGAGCCGCGGGTGATCCCGCTGTATTGCAGTCCTGCGGCAGCGGGCTATGCCTCGCCGGTGTTTGGGGAGGATTTCGACTACATCACTGTCACGGATGAGGTTCCCCAGACGGCAGAACTGGCTGTCCGGATCCAGGGCGATTCTATGGCGCCGTATATTGCGGACGAGTCGGTGGTCTACGTGAATCACGATCCCCTGCGGGCGGGAGATGTGGGCATCTTCTGTGTGGATGGGGAGATGGTCTGCAAGCAGTACTACAAGGACCCGGCGGGCATCGTGTATCTGCTTTCGCTCAACCGCGCCAGGGCCGACGCGGACGTGGTACTGCTGCCGGGCGGCAGCCGGTCGCTGGTGTGCTTCGGCAGAGTGATCCTGCACACCCTGCCGGTTGTGGGGAAATAAGAAAACGGACAGACCGGTGGTCTGTCCGTTTTTATGTTACACATTAGAACGTTTTCCGCCTGCGAAGCAGAGAGCCGGGAAACATTGCGATAAAAAACCGCCTCCCGGGCTCCGGGAGGCGGCATAATCAAACGATCAGAAACAGATAGCCCACATCGACAGCAGCATAATTCCGGCAGGTACCACAACAAAAGCGATGCCCCTGAGCAGACGGGTCTTGCAGGCGGCGAAGTTCGGAGCGGTCCGGGCGCACTCTACCAAATCAGAAATCCCTATGCAGCCTAAGACAATAGAGGCTATTCCGGATATTAAAACCAACGCAAACATAAGAAACTCCTTTCTGGGCGACTTTTCTTAATGCTATTACATTAATAATAATTATACGATAAAGCCGCCGTCCACTGTCAGGACCTGCCCGGTGATGAAGGAGGCCTTTTCCGAGGCGAAAAACGCCACGGCGTGGGCGATGTCCTCCGGCGTGCCCAGACGTCCCAGAGGGGTTTGCTCCGTGAGAGCGTCCAGCGTGTCCTGCCCCAGGCCTGTCACCATATCGGTGCGGATGACGCCGGGCGCCACGCAGTTCACGCGGATGTGAGAAGGGGCGAGTTCCAGGGCGAGGGAGCGGGTCAGAGCGACCAGCGCCGCCTTGGTGCAGGAGTAAGTGACCTCGCAACTGGCACCGCGCAGTCCCCACATAGAGGAAATATTCACGATGCAGCCCCGCTTTTCGTGGAGCATATGAGGCAGGACGGCCTGAATGGCATTCCGGGCGCCCCGCAGATTGACGTCCATACAGCGATCCCACTGTTCGGTGGTTTCGTCCTGAAACAGTCCCTGCCCGGCGATGCCTGCGTTGTTGACCAGCAGTCCGATGGGGCCGAGGGTTGCTTCGGCGGCGCGGACCATAGCCTCCACGGCTGCGCGGTCGGCCACGTCGGCCTGAACGGCCATTGCTGCGTGCCCTTCGCTTTGCAGTTGGCGGACCAGTTGTTCCGCGGCGTCCTTTTGCCGGATGTAGTTGATGCATACGGCCCAGCCTTCCCGTGACAGTGCGGTGGCGATGGCGCGGCCGATGCCGCGGGAGGAGCCAGTGACCAGAGCGGTCTGTTTCATAGACAAGACCTCCTGAGGAGTGATGGGAGCAGTATAACAAAAAAATTAAAATTTTGCAAGAAATGTGTTGACAAACGGAATGAACTCGTGTATTCTAACTTCGTTCCGCTTCGGACGATTAGCTCAGCTGGCTAGAGCACCTGCTTGACGTGCAGGGGGTCACAGGTTCGAGTCCTGTATCGTCCACCAACAAACGCCCAGAGCCGTAAGGCTTTGGGCGTTTTTGCGTCTGCGCCCCCGGCGTTTGGGTTGATGAAAGCCTAAAACCCGGCGGTGCTGCCCGAAAATGTCACGGAATATTTACGATTAGATGCTATTGGGCGGAATTATTTATCGGCGTGTTACGAGTAAAGAAAAAGAGTGGAAAAATATTGCGGCAGGACATATTTTCTGCTAAATTAGATTTGCAGACTTGGCGTGAAAGCCCGAACCTGATACCGGGACTGGTGTAGGTCGACCGTTCCTGTGCCGGCTTTTCCGGCTCGATCCGGAAGAGGTGGGGCAGGGGCGCGGAGGCGGTTTTGCCAAACAAGACCGGTTCCGGGCAGGCTAGCCCCGACACGAATCCCGGAGCAGGTAAGGACGGACGCGCTGATCCTGCAAATACTTTTTAGGAGGATCCCCAAGTATGAAGAAGTTCCTTTCTCTGGTTCTGGTTCTGGTCATGGCTCTGTCCGTGGTCACCATCAGCGCCGGCGCTGCAACCTTCTCCGACAGCGCCACCATCAAGTATCCCGAAGCCGCCGAGCTGCTGCACGGCCTGGAAATCCACAAGGGTTTCGAAGACCAGACCTATCAGCCCCAGAACCTGATGAGCCGTGGTTTCGCCTGCAAGGTCGTCGTTGAGTGCATGATCGGCGTCGAGAAGGGCCTGAAACTGCCCGCCGGCAAGTCCATCTTCAAGGACGTCACCGCCGACTATCGCTATGCTCCCTATGTCAACTATCTGGCAGATCAGGGCCTGATCGACGGTTACAGCGATGGCAAGTTCCTGCCCAAGGAAGTCATCTCTGTTGCTGGTATGCTGAAACTGGCTCTGGGCGCTCTGGGCTACAAGGCTGACTACACTGGCGACAACTGGCAGTGGAAGGTCCGCACTGACGCCAAGGCCGCCGGCCTGCTGAACGGCATCGACACTTTCGCTGCTGACAGCGCCAACCGTGAAGAGATCGAGTGGTACGCCATCCGCCGTGATGAGGGCGCTCAGGTTATGATGAACGCTCTGCTGGGCACCGTCGTCAACTATGCCGACGGCAAGGCCACTCCCGTCACCAACGCCAAGACCTCTCACTATGACATCACTGCCGGTGGTACCGCCGACGCTCTGATGCAGCTGTGCGAGA
This sequence comes from Oscillospiraceae bacterium, assembly GCA_015068335.1. Taxonomy (GTDB): domain Bacteria; phylum Bacillota; class Clostridia; order Oscillospirales; family Oscillospiraceae; genus Oscillibacter. The sequence goes on from SVKT01000001.1 coordinate 21,335, forward strand.
AGTCTATGCCCGACCTGAAGAAGGACGCTGGCGCTCTGGACTTCCTGGATCGTGAAGGCACTGCCTGGACCAAGGGCGACGCTACCGTCTGCTTCATCCTGAACTAATCTTCCATCCATAATAAAAGACTCCGGACTTCGGTCCGGAGTCTTTTTTGCAGCGTGCGGTATGTTTGCCTGCCGCAGATTGCGCTGCGTGCGGTTTTTGACGCGTGCGTTTGGTGAAGCGTTATTGGACAAAGGCGACAGTTTTTGGATAATGGGGCAAAAAACGGCGTGCCGCGTTGCGAAAATGGAAAATCTGTGATACAAAGAAAGAGAAGAAACGTCCGCAAGGCTGCGGACGGAGCGAGGAGGTGGAACTGCTATGGGGAAAAAGACCTTTCACCGGCCCGACGGCGGAGCGATGCGCCGCCTGCTGGGGCGGAACGTGGATACCTGTGCGGGCGTGATTTTGCGTCTGGCCTGGAATATGGGCTTGTCGCTGGATGAGATGCACGGCTTGCGTTGGAACGACATCTCCTTTGAAACGGGCACGCTCCGCCTGCCCGGCCGCAGCGTTCCACTGGATGAGGACACGGCAGGCTGCCTGAAATTCCGGCAGACGCGGCAATTCCACCGCGTGTCTGAATATGTGGTGGTTTCCGACCGGCGCCGCGCGCATATGCACCGCGTTTACATATCCAGAACCGCGCAGGCGGCGCTGGACACGGAGGAAGCCCTGAAAGACGTCACGCTGAAAGACCTGCGGGAGGATTTTGTCCTCCGCCAACTGGCGCTGTACGACAGTGCGTGGGTGGCGCGCATCAGCGGTCTGACGCTGGCCACGCTGAACAGCACCTACCTGCCCTTCGCTGCGCCGGAAGCCTCCGCGGCGGTGAGAAAGCGGCCGACCCGGGTGGAAACGGCAGAATTGGAGGCGCTGGCCTGCACGGCGGGCGCACCGGCGGGTCTTGCCATCTGGCTGGCGTGGAAACTGGGTCTGGAACTGGAAGAACTGGCGGCGCTGGAATGGCGGCAGGTGGACTGGGTGGAGAGCGTGATCCGTCTGCCCGGCCGTCAGGCACCGATGGACGACACGATGCGGGCGCTTCTGCGTCAGGCGTACGACCGACGCTCTCCCGACGCTCCGCCCCAGATCCTGCTGAGCCGGAACGCCCAAACGCCCTTTGACGTCAGTTACCTCTCCCGCGTGGTACGGATGGCGCTGATCCGGGGCGGTATGGAGCACGTGAAACTCCGCGACCTGAAACGGGAGGAGCAGCGCAGCGAGGGCGGACAGGCGATCCTGGAACACGCCGCCCGGGCGGGCCATATCAACCGGAACGAAGCGATGGCGCTGCTGCACGAGGGAAAAACGGCGGTATACCGCCGCCTGCGCCGGCTGACGGAGCAGGGCAAACTGGTGCGCATCGGTGCGGAGTATTATCCCGCGGGCGCCGTTGTGCCGCCGGAGGAGCAGTACGCTGTGATCCGCGCCTATCTGGAACGGGAGGGCGGCGCCTACCGTCAGGACCTGGCGGCGCTTCTCCGCATTGCGCCGCAGCAGTGCGGCTGGATCCTGCAAACGATGGTGCAGGATGGCCGTCTGTGCCGGGAAAAGCAGTGGTACACGCTGCCGGCGCAGGAAACTATATATAGGTAAGGCAAGAGTGTCCGACGGGCAGGGATGGTGGTCTCTGCCCGTTTTTTGTTACAAGATGTGTGACAAACATTTACACATCAATACAAATGGCAGAAAACACTTTACTCTGCGTTACGAGTAGGTAAAAAAGGGTAAAAACTGCTTGCAAAGGGGATTTTTTTCCGCTACATTAACCTTGCAAACCGAGGCGTGGAATCCGGAGCCTGAATCCGTGACTGGTGTAGGCCAAACGTTCCCGGACCGGCCGTCCCGACTCAACCCGGAAAGGGTGGTACGGGAGCGAGAAATGGTTTTACTGTTTCTGGGCAGGCTAGCCCCGACACGAATCCCGGAAACGGGTGAGGGAAGAAATGCATCTGTTTGCAAATATTTTATTAGGAGGACACCTACCTATGAAGAAGTTCCTTTCTCTGGTTCTGGCTCTGGTTATGGCCATGTCTCTGGTCACCATCAGCGCTGGTGCCGCGGATTTCAAGGACGAAGCTTCCATCGATCCCATCTATGCTGAAGCTGTCGACGTGATTTCCGCCCTGGGCATCGTGAGCGGCAACAACGGCTCTTACCTGCCTCAGGACAACCTGACCCGCGGCGCTGCCGCCAAGATCCTGGCCGGCGTCAAGCTGGGCGCCGACCTGGCCGCCAAGCTGCCCAAGACCTCTGCCTTCTCTGACGTTGCTGCTGGCAGCACCTTCGCTGGCTACATCAGCTACCTGAAGGACGAGGGCATCGTCGGCGGTTACGGCGACGGCACCTTCGGCCCCTCCAACAAGCTGACCGGCGACGCCTTCCTGAAGCAGGTTCTGGGCGTCCTGGGCTACAAGGCTGACGTTGAGGGCTACAATGTTACCGGTTGGCAGGTCTCCGTCGCTATCGACGCCCTGAACGCTGGTCTGCTGGAAGGTATGGAGGAGAATTTCAACTCCGCCAACCTGATCACCCGTGAGCAGGCTGCTCAGATCATCCTGAACGCCCTGCAGGCTGATATGGTCTACTATCCCACTCAGTCCAGCATCCAGATCGGTGACATCACCATCAACAACAGTTCCGAGGCTAAGAAGGTTGAGAACGCTGCTACCGCCGACTATGACAAGACTGTCATCAGCACCGACGGCAATGGCGATCCCGTCTATCGCACCAACACTGTTCAGCAGCTGTGCGAGAAGGCCTTCCCCACCCTGAAGAAGGTCGACAACGTGACCGACGATATGGCTCGTCCCGCTACCCAGTGGAACTACAAGGGCCAGTCCCTGGTTCTGGCTGTCGATAACGCCGAGATGACCTATGTTGCTTCTCCCAAGTACAAGGACGTCTATGCTGTCCTGGGCCTGACCGACAAGGAAGTGCCCTGGGTTGCTTATGAGGACGGCGTTGTTTATTCTAACGCCAACTGGAACAACGGCTATGGCTACAACGGCAAGTTGACCGTTGATGGCACCTCCAACATGGTCAACGCCAACCGTCGCTGCGCTTACGAGATCTACTATGATTCCACCAAGGCCACTCCCGTGACCGCCATTATGGTGAACGAGTATGTCGGTAAGGTTTCTGCCACCTCCGGTTCCGGCGATGCCAGAAAGATCACCATCGTTCCTATGGACAATGCTACCGAGAGCTTCCCCGACGGCGTGTCCTCTGTTGAGTTCACCACCACCGAGTACGCTGTGGACGACGTCGTTGTCTTCACCTACTCCTATGCTACCTCCAAGGTTCAGACCGTGAAGATCGCCGAGTACCTGACCGGTGAGATCACCCGCGTTGAGACTCTGAGCGGCCGTGCCGACATCTTCGTTGACGATGTCAAGGTCAGCTACGCTTGGGGTACTGCCGACGGCAACTGCGACCTGTTCAACAAGAGCGGCCTGTCCATCGGCGACACCGTGAACGTCTATCTGGACAGCAACAGCTACTACCTGTACGTTGAAGAGGTCGAGGCCGTTGCTTCCGACAAGTTCGCTTACGTCCTGGATGCTGCCGATGAGGCTGCTCCTCTGTTCGGCACTGCTAAGCACTTCGCTCAGCTGCTGATGACCGACGGCACCATCGAGACCGTTGAGACCGACGAACTGTACACCGCTGAGAAGTATGACTTCGTGACCTACTCCATCGATGAGGACGGTCTGTATGTCCTGGACGACGCTGACAACAACAACGTTAACGACACTGTCTCCGTTGACATCAACGGCACGATCTATGCCACCATCGGTGGTTCCGTGACCCTGAGCAGCAGCACCATCTTCGTTGTGAAGACCGAGGTTGACGGCAAGGCCGTGTACACCTCCTATCTGGGCCACAAGAACGTTCCCAAGATGGACGGCACCACCTATGCTGACGCTGTCAAGGCCAAGAGCACTGACACCGCTGTCGCTTATGTCTTCGTCGACGCTACCGCCAACGGCTTCAACCTGAGCACCACCGCTGACAAGGTTGACTACCTGTATATCAACACCACCGACTCCGGCCGCGAGTATGCCGATGCCAACAACACCTGGTATCAGTACAACGCTGTCGTGAACGGCGAGGTTGAGACCATTATGGTCGACGCTTCCTGCAAGGCCGCTCTGAGCGCTCGCGCCAAGCTCATCTTCTCCGCCTACAAGGTCAACGACGAGGGCTTCTACTTCGTCGAGGCTGGCGATGTCGTGACTCCCACCGAGGACTACATCAACGTCGCTAACGGCCAGGGTCTGAATTACGTTGACGGCCTGCTGCTGGCTGGCATCAACAAGCCCGAGACCACCGCTGCCTACGAAATGGACGAGGATGTTGTCATCATCTACAACGACAGCAACGCTGTCTACCTGTGGACTGAGGCCAACCTGAAGAAGGATACCAACGATTACAGCTGGCTGTACGATATCGACGGCGACGCCGACATCGACTTCGTGGTTATCCAGAAGATGGCCTAATTCCGGTCTGATTACAGATCAGGATTAGTTCCTAGTCTAAAAAAGGCCCCGGGCTTTCGCCCGGGGCCTTTTCCTGTGTTTGCGCAGAGTGTTTGCTGCGCTGCGCGCCGCTGCCCTGCGGGCAAGGCGCTGTCCGTTGCGCAAGGTTCTTGCGGATTTGCGGAGCGGTGCGCTTGCACTGTATGCGGCCGGGGTTGCCCCTGCGCAAAGCGCCTTCCGCCGCACGTATGAAAAAACGCCGACACCCGGCAGGGTGCGGCGTTTTTGTGCTGTTTGGGGGCTTTGTGCCGGAAAGACCGGTGAGATACGGCGGCAGGAGAAACCAAAGGCGGCGTCAGTTGTCCAGCACGATCAGAGCGATCATTTCCAGATTTTCCGCGCTGCGGTTTTCCATCCCGTGGTGCTCGCCGTGGGCGGTGGCGCAGATGTCGCCGGGGCGGACGATGACCTCGGTGCCGTTGTCGTTGAACACGCCTTCGCCTTTGAGAATGTAGTAGAATTCCGTTTCCTTCTCGTGGATGTGATATCCGATGGAACGGCCCGGTTCCAGCGTCACGTGGGCGAACATACGGGCGTGGTCGTACATAGCGGCGCGGTCAGACAGTTCCTTGATGTGGGTCAGGCCGTTGCCGTTCTGCACGCAGATGTCCTTCATAGGGCAGTTTTCAGACCGTTTATACATAGCGTGACTCTCCTTTGTCCGCCCTGCTTGCGGAAGCGGCGGTAAAATGATATGATTCAATATATCACGGACGCGCGCGTCTGTCCAGCAGAGGAAATTTCGCCAAAGGGGCGAAAATTTGTAAAAAATACTTGACCTTCAAGTTACTTCATAGCATACACTTGGTGCAAAGGAGGCGGTGAAAATGACCGGTAAGGAAATCGAGAGTCGTTCCGGTGTGGCAAGAGCCAACATCCGCTATTACGAGGCGGAGGGGCTGCTGCATCCTGCGCGGGAGAAAAACGGATACCGCGATTACAGCGAAGCCGATCTGGAAATTCTGGAAAAAATTAAATTGCTGCGCCGGCTGGGCGTGACCATCGAGGAACTGAAAGCCCTCTGCGCCGGGAAGGCCGAACTGGGCCCGGTGCTGGACCGGCGGCTGCGGGAATTGCAGAGTGAGCGGGAAACGATGGAACGGGTGGAGCAGGTCTGCGGAGAACTGCGTGCCTCCGGCGAGACCTTTGCCACTCTGGATGCACCCAAGTATCTGAAAGCGCTGGACGAGGGGCCTTTGACGGCGCCCATCCTGCCGGAGCGCGACAAACTGCCGGCGGTATACAGTCCGTGGCGGCGCTTCTTTGCCCGCAGTTTCGATGAACTGCTGTGGGGCATTCTTCTGGCGCTGATTTTTTGCCTTGCGGGGAAAAATCCCAATCTGGTGGAGGAACGGGTCGGCGTGCTGTGGACCATTATGGCTGTGCTGCTGTGCTTTGCACTGGAACCACTGCTGATCTCCCTGACCGGTACCACCCCGGGTAAGGCTCTGCTGGGGATGCGTCTTGCCGCGCCGGAGGGCAGAAAACTGACCCTTTCCGAGGCGTACAGCCGTCATTTTTGTATGCTGTGGTACGGCGAGGGCTTCTTCATCCCCATCTGGGGTTTGATCCAACTGTGGCGCAGCGCCAAGCGGGGCTGGAACGAGGAGCCCCAGCCCTGGGACGCCGAGGTGGCCTACATCGCGCCGCCCTTTGAGGGAAAGTTCGTGGCTTTTATGGCCGCCGCGGCCGCTGTGCTGCTGGTGAGCAGCGAGGCGGTGAACAGCGCCTCCCAACTGCCGCCCAACCGGGGCGACCTGACCCTGACGGAGTTTGTGGAGAACCACAACCGGCAGAACGAGTATCTGGGTCTGCACGTCCGCAGTTATCTGGACGCCGAGGGCCGGTGGCAGGAACTTCCGGAGCCGGAGAACAGCACCACCATTACCATTGACTTCTCCAAGCCCTGGGAGGAGGCGAAGGTGTACCACTACACCGTGGAGGATGGCCGCATCACCGCCATCACGATGGAGGCGGAACTGGAAAATCAATTCGACTGGATCACACCGCCCATCAGTACGGCGGCGGAACTGATCCCCTCCTTCGTTTGGGCGCAGGAGGAGGCGCCTTTCTGGTCTTTCAGCCGCAGGCGGCTGCTGACCGAGTTGTCCCGCGCCGACTGGGCGGAAGGCTTCACCATTCACGATTCCGGTGTGGTCATTCGCGGCAAGGTGGAAATGGAGGGCTACAACTTCGGAAACGGTTGGGACTGGGCCATCCCCGACGACACCCGCACAGAAAATAAAATCGCCTTCCATTTTTCCGTAGAATTGGAAGAATGATTGCAAAAGCCGGATATTGGGTGTAAAATTCCCATATCCGGCTTTTTTCTGTTTGCCGGGTTGTGCAATACGTAGAATTTCGCCTGCTACCGAATTAGCGCTTTACTTTGTTAAAATACAGGGGTAGAATAAGGTTATCATTACACCCGGGCGCAGTGCGCCTGCCAGGAGGGTTTCCTATGGAACTGGATCTGAACATTTTGAAACCGCAGGAGCGGATCTCACTGCAATTGCGGATGCTGTATGAAAAGGCGGGTTTCCGCCAGTACCATATGGGGCGGTTTGAGGAATACGGCCTCTATCAGGACAATCGCCGTTTCCTCTCCTCCGAGCAGGTCATCACCTTCACTGATCTGGACGGCCGCCTGCTGGCGCTGAAACCGGACGTGACCCTCTCCATCGCGAAAAACGCGCAGGTGGAGGAGGGAGGCTGCGGCCGCTTCTACTATCTGGAAAATGTTTACCGCCCCAGTCAGGAGAGCCACACCTTCCGGGAGATCAGCCAGATGGGTCTGGAATGCATCGGCGCGGTGGACGACGCCGTAACGGCGCAGGCCGTGACGCTGGCCATCGAGAGTCTTGCCTTGACGGGTCGGGACTATATGCTGGAAATCAGCCATATGGGCTTCGTCACCGGTCTCTTTGACGCCGTGGGCGCCCAGAGCGCCATCCGCCCCAAACTGCTTTCCTGCATCCGCAACAAAAACCGCCACGAACTGCAAAAGTGCGCGGCGGAGGCGGGGCTGTCCCGTCAGGGGACGGACGCCCTCTGTTCTCTGGGCAAACTCTCCGGCGCGTGGGAGACGGTTCTGGCCGCGGCGGAGCCGCTGGCCCTGAATGCCGCGATGGGCGCGGCACTGGAAGAACTGCGTGCCCTGTGCCAGACCCTTGCTGCGGAGGGAAAGGCGGAGCATCTGCGTCTGGATCTCTCTTTGGCAGGCGATATGGATTATTACAACGGCCTTGTGATGCAGGGCTATCTGGCAGGTCTTCCCCGCGCCGTGCTGAAAGGCGGTCGCTACGACCCGATGGCGGAGCAGTTCCGCCGCGGCGCCAAGGCCATCGGCTATGCGCTGTATCTGGATGAACTGGCCCGTATGGACGGCAGCGAAGCCCCTGCGGCAGAAAAGGTAATGCTGAACGTGGCGCTGCCCAAGGGCCGCCTGGGCGATAAGGTCTATAACCTGCTCTCCGGCGTGGGTTACGGCTGCCCGGAAAATTACAACGAGACCCGCAAACTGGTGGTGGAGAACCCGGAGGCGGGCATTCGATATTTCCTCGTCAAGCCCAGCGACGTTGCCATCTACGTGGAGCACGGCGCGGCGGACATCGGCATCGTGGGCAAGGACATTCTGGAAGAATCCGGCGCCGATGTCTACGAACTGATGGACACCGGCCTCGGCAAGTGCCGGATGTGCGTGGCCGGACACAAGGATTTTGTGGACGATCCCAGCCGCACCCTGCGGGTGGCCACCAAGTTTGTCCACATTGCAAAGGACTATTACGCCGCACAGGGGCGCGACATCGACATCATCAAACTCAACGGATCCATCGAACTGGCGCCCATTCTGGGCCTGTCCGACGTGATCGTGGACATTGTGGAGACCGGAACGACCCTGAAGGAGAACGATCTGGCGGTGCTGACGGAGTTCATGCCCATCTCCGCCCGCTTCATCTCCAACCGGGCCAGTTACCAGTTCAAGCGCCGTGAGATCGACACCCTGCTGGCCAAACTGACGGAGGTGACCGGAGTATGATGCCCATTTACGATTTTGACCGGCTTGCGCCTCAGGAGTTTCTGAACCGCGACATTCAGGCGGAGGAGGATGTCAGCGCGGCGGTGGATGCGGTGCTGGCGGAGGTGCGCGCCAAGGGCGACGCCGCCCTGCGTGCCTATACTGAGCGGTTTGACGGCGTGGCGCTGGACGATTTGCGCGTCAGCGAGGCGGAACTGGACGCCGCGTGGAGCAGCCTTGACCCGAATTTCATCGAAACGCTGCGCGTGGCGGCGGAGAACATCCGCTTCTTCCACCAGCGGCAGGTGCATCAGGACTTCCGCCTGGAAAAGGACGGCGGCATCGTTCTGGGTCAGCGCTACACCCCCATCGAAAAGGTGGGCATCTGCGTGCCCCGCAGCCCGGTGGCCTTTCCCTCTACCATTTTAATGAATGTCATCCCCGCCAAGATCGCGGGTGTGAAAGATATCGTGCTGGTGACCCCTCCGGAGGCGGACGGCACCGTCAGCGCTGCGGCACTGGCGGCGGCGAAGATCGCCGGCGCGGACAGGATCTTCAAGGTGGGCGGTGCGCAGGCTGTGGCCGCGCTGGCCTACGGAACGGAAAGCATCCCCAAAGTGGATAAGATCGTGGGCCCCGGCGGCATTTTCGTGGCTACTGCCAAGCGGAAGGTGTTCGGCCTTGTGGCCATTGATATGATCGCCGGCCCCAGTGAAATTCTGGTGGTGGCGGACGGCAAGTGCGACCCCCGCTGGGTGGCCGCCGACCTTTTGAGTCAGGCGGAGCACGATGTGCTGGCCTCTCCCGTGCTGGTGACCGACAGCCGCGAACTGGCGGAACAGGTGGCCACGGAGATCGAAGTGCAACTCGCCCGGCTGCCCCGGCGGGAGATCGCCCGCAAGGCTGTGGACAGCAACGGCAAGATCATCGTGACGGACAGTCTGGACAAGGCGGTGGAGGCGGTGAACCGCATCGCGCCCGAGCATCTGGAACTGTGCGTGGAAGACCCCTTCGCCCTGCTGCCGAAGATCCGTCACGCAGGCAGCATCTTCCTGGGCCGCTATACCCCCGAGGCGCTGGGCGACTACTTCGCCGGCCCCAACCATACCCTGCCCACTTCCGGTACGGCCCGGTTTTCCAGCCCCCTCAGCGTAGACGATTTCGTGAAGAAGTCCAGTTATCTGTACTACACGGCGGAGGCGCTGGAACCTGTGGCGGAGCGCATTGCGGATTTTGCCGAAAGGGAGGGGCTCGATGCCCACGCCCGGTCGGTGACCATCCGCACCGCCAAGTAAGAAAAGGAGTGTTGACGCTATGAGCAGATTCCTTTCCAAAGAAGCGATGAAATTGGCGCCCTACACCCCCGGCGAGCAGCCCAAGGACGCCCAGTATGTGAAACTGAATACCAACGAAAGCCCCTTTCCGCCCTCTCCGAAACTGATGAAGGCGATGACCCGGGCGGAAGAGTTGAAGTTGAACCTGTATTCCGACCCCACCTGCGGTCGGCTGAACGAGGCCATTGCCCGGCATTACGAACTGAAACCGGAGAATGTCATCAGCGGCAACGGTTCCGATGAAATTTTGGCCTTCGCCGTCCGCGCCTTCTGCGGTGAGGGGAAGGGTGTGGCCTATGCGGATATCACCTACGGGTTCTATCAGGCCCAGACGGCGCTGTTCGGTCTGGAAGCAAAGCGCATTCCTCTGCGGGAGGATTTCAGCCTGAATGTGGATGACTATATGGACTTCCCCGGCACCATCGTCATCGCCAACCCCAACGCCCCCACCGGTATGGCCGTGCCTCGCGCGGACATCCAGCGTCTGCTGGAAGCCGATCCCGACCGGGTGGTCATCGTGGACGAGGCCTATGTGGACTTCGGTGCGGAGAGTTGCGTGCCGATGATCTACCGCTATGACAATCTGCTGGTGGTGCAGACAATGTCCAAGAGCCGCCAACTGGCCGGCGGACGCGTGGGCTATGCGCTGGGCAGCGCGGAACTGATCGCCGCCCTCAACCGGGTGAAGTACAGTTTCAACCCCTATAACGTGAACCGCCTGTCCATCATCGCGGGTGCTGCCGCCGTGGAGGATGAGGCTTATTTCCGCCAGTGCTGCTCTGCCATCGCCGGCAACCGGGCGTGGCTGACGGGAGAATTGGAGGCGCGCGGCTTTGCGGTGCTGCCCTCCTGCGCCAACTTTGTGTTTGCCAAGTCAGACAAAATCGACGGCGGCGCGCTGTATCGGCAGTTGAAGGAAAACGGCATTCTGGTCCGCTGGTTTGACGCGGACCGCATCCGGGACTATGTCCGCATCACCGTGGGCTCTATGGAGCAACTGACGGAACTGGTGGACGCGCTGGACCGGCTGCTGGAAGAAGTGTAAGGAGGGAAGGGTATGCGTACTGCATCCATCAAGCGGGATACCCGCGAGACCCAAATCGAACTGGCGTTGAACCTGGACGGAACCGGCAAGGCTTCCATCGCCTCCGGCTGCGGCTTTCTGGACCATATGCTGGAACTGTTCGCCCGCCACGGCGACTTTGACCTGACGGTGAAGTGTAATGGCGACACGCAGGTGGACTATCACCACAGCGTGGAGGACATCGGCATTTGTCTGGGCAAGGCGTTTACGGAAGCACTGGGCGACAAGCGCGGCATCAGCCGTTACGGCCAGTTCCTGCTGCCTATGGACGAAACGCTGGTGCTGTGTGCCTGCGACCTCTCCGGCCGTGACTATCTGGGCTGGGGCGTGGAACTGCCCAGTATGACCGTGGGCGATTTCGACACGGAACTGGCGGAGGAGTTCTGGCTGGCCTTTGTGCGGAACTGTCCCGCCTCCATTCATATCCGCCAGATGGCGGGCAAGAACACCCACCACATTTTGGAGGCTGTGTTCAAGGGTATGGGCCGCACGCTGAAAATGGCGGTGGCTATGGATGAAAAGCATCTGAACGAAATTCCGAGTACCAAGGGTACTCTGTGAAAGAGTGGATACAATGATCGCAATTGTTGATTACGGCGTGGGCAACCTCTTTTCCCTGTCTTCCAGCCTGAAAGCGCTGGGACTGGAAACGGAGATCACCCGCGATGCGGCGCGGCTCCGTGCCGCCGACCGGATCATCCTGCCCGGCGTGGGCGCCTTTGGCGACGCAAAAGCCAAACTGGACGCCACGGGTCTGGTGCCGGTGCTGCTGGAAGAGGCGGAGAAAAAGCCCTTCCTGGGTATTTGCCTGGGGATGCAACTGCTCTTTGACCGCAGCACGGAATACGGTGACCACCCGGGGCTTGGCCTGGTGTCCGGCGAGGTGGTGGATCTGCGGGAGGATCTGGCAGACAAGACCCTGAAAGTCCCCCATATGGGCTGGAACAGCCTGCAAATCGTGAAGGACGACCCCATTTTCAAGTACTTTGAAAACGGCGAGTATGTCTACTATGTCCACAGTTTCTATGCCCGCAACTGCGCGGCAAGCACGCTGGGCGCGTCGGAGTACGGCAACGTGGCGGTGACCGGCGTGGTGCGCAGCGGACGGGTGTACGGCACCCAGTTCCACCCGGAAAAGTCCGGCGACGCGGGACTGCGGCTGCTCAAAGCATTCGCCGAACTGTGATACGTTTTCTTGAAAGAAAAAGTACCAAAAAGAACTTTATTCGCTGCCGTCTTTTTGCGCATCGCAGTTTTATGCCCGGTAACGATGTTCTGGCTTAGAAGGAGTATCTTATGCAGATTTTTCCCGCCATTGACCTGTCCGGCGGACAGGTGGTGCGCCTCTATCAGGGCGACTATGACAAAATGACCGTCTACGGACAGGACCCCTGCGCCGTGGCGAGAGAGTTTATCGCCGCCGGCGCCAAATACCTCCACGTGGTGGATCTGGATGGCGCCAAGGACGGCACGCTGGCCAATTTCGAGAGCATCGCTTCCATTGCAAAGCAGGGCGGACTGTACATCGAAGTGGGCGGCGGCATCCGCACCGAGGAGCGGATCCGGCAGTATCTGGAACTGGGCGTGAGCCGGTGCATTCTGGGCACGATTGCTGTGAAAGACTTTGATTTTACCGCCCGTATGGCACAAAAATACGGTGATGCCATTGCCGTGGGCGTGGACGCCCGGGACGGCTACGTTGCCATCAACGGCTGGAAGGAACTGTCCGAGGAAACGGGCATCGACTTCTGCAAGCGCCTGCGGGACGCCGGCGTGAAAACCGTCATTTACACCGACATCAGCCGGGACGGCGCCGAGAAAGGCACCAATCTGGAACTGTATCGGGAGTTGGCGAAGATCGAGGGGCTGAACATCACGGCCTCCGGCGGCGTCAGCAGTATGGAAGAACTGAAAGAATTGCAGACCATCGGCACCCACGCCGCCATTCTGGGCAAGGCCCTGTACACCGGGCGGCTGGATCTGAAAACCGTTGTTGAGGAGGTGGGCTGATGCTGGCAAAGAGAATCATTCCCTGTCTGGACGTGCGGGACGGCCGCGTAGTCAAGGGCACGAATTTTGAGGGCCTGCGGGATATGGCAGACCCCGTGGAGATGGCCCGGTTCTACAACGAATCCGGTGCGGACGAACTGGTGTTTTACGATATCACCGCCTCCGCCGAAGGGCGCGGTCTGTTCACCGACATCCTGCGCCGCGTGGCCAGCGAAATTTTCATCCCCCTCACCGTGGGCGGCGGCATCCGTACGCTGGACGACTTCGACCGCGTGCTCAAATGCGGCGCGGATAAGGTCAGCGTCAACTCCGGCGCCATCGCCGACCCCTCCATCATCGGCGCGGCGGCGAAAAAGTACGGCGACCAGTGCGTGGTGCTTTCTATGGACGTCAAGCGGGTGGACGGACAGTTCCGCCTCTTTGCCAAGGGCGGTCGGGTGGACACCGGCATCGACGCGATGGAATGGGCGGTGCGCGGCGTGGAAAACGGCGCAGGCGAGATCGTGCTCAACTCCATCGACACCGATGGCGTCAAGGGCGGCTTCGATCTGGAAATGCTGGACGCTTTGGCTGCCCGGGTCGGCGTCCCCATTATCGCCAGCGGCGGCGCCGGCAATATGGAGCATTTTGCGGAACTCTTTACCCACCCCGGCATCGATGCGGGCCTTGCCGCCTCCATCTTTCACACCCGGCAGGTGGATATCAAGGATTTGAAGCGGTATCTGCGCACACAGGGCGTGGAGATGCGCCTGTAAGCAAAGGAGATGCGATATGGAACTGAAATTTGACGAAAAAGGTCTGATCCCTGCCATCGTGCAGGATCACTACACCAAAGAGGTGCTGACCCTGGCCTATATGAATAAGGAAAGCCTTGCCATCACCATCGACGAGCGGCGCACCTGTTTTTGGAGCCGCAGCCGCCAGGAACTGTGGCGCAAGGGCGACACCTCCGGCGCCGTGCAGCACGTGGTAGCCATTTATGCCGACTGCGACTGCGACGCGCTGGTGGTGGAAGTGGTGAAGGACGGCCCCGCCTGCCATACCGGTGCGGAGAGTTGCTTCTTCAACGAATTGTATCTTTCCGAGGAGTTGAAGCAGTTCAGTTATGAGGGACTGTATCAACTCATCGCCGGCCGCAAGACCGACCCCAAGGAAGGCAGTTACACCACCTACCTCTTTGAAAAGGGAATGGACAAGATCCTGAAAAAGGTGGGCGAGGAATGCACCGAGGTCATCATCGGCGCCGCCAAGGGCGACAAGGCGGAAGCGGTGTACGAAATTGCCGACCTCTGCTATCACGTGATGGTGCTGATGGTGCAGATGGGCATCACCGTGGAGGACGTCACCCGGGAACTGGAAAAGCGCCACGTGGTGGACCACAAGGTGAAGCAGGAGCGGATGCAATGAGCGGCCTGATACCGGCGCGCTGCTCCGTCCACACCCATACCACCTTCTGCGACGGCAGGAATTCCGCGGCCGAAATGGCGGCAGCGGCCTTCGCCGCCGGCGTGAAGCATTACGGCTTTTCCGGGCACATCCATACCCCCTGCCCCTCCGATGTGGGGATCTGTATGACGGCGGATATGACGGACTACTGTGCCGAGATCCTGCGCCTGCGGGAGGCATATGCCGACCGGATGGAGATCCTGTTGGGGATCGAGTGGGATCTCTGCTCCGATCTGCCGGTGCCGGACTGGGCGGACTACTGGATCGGCTCCGTGCATAACCTTCGTACCGCGGCGGACGGATACTGCTGCGTGGATTGGAATGCAGAGGAACTGGCCCGTGGGCGGGATGCGTGCTTCGGCGGCGATATGGAAGCGATGGCGGAGGCCTATTATGCCGCTGTGGCGGAAGTGGCCGCTCTGCGGCCGACCATTCTGGGCCACGTGGATCTCATCACCAAACTGAACGCCGGCGGCCGCTTTTTCGACGAGGCTTCGAAGCGCTATCGGGTGGCGGCGCTGGATGCGCTGCACCGCGCAGATCCTGCGGCCACCGTGCTGGAAATCAACACCGGCGCGATGGCGCGGGGCTATCGGCACACGCCCTATCCCGCGCAGTTTCTGCTGAAAGAGTGGAAGCAGATGGGGGGCAGGATCATCCTGACCGCCGATGCCCACAGCGCCGACGGCGTGCTGTACGGCTACGAGGCGGCTGCGGCGTGGGCGGAGGCTGCCGGCTTTGACCGGGCCGTTTTGCTCACGGCAGGCGGCTTTGCGGACTGCGCATTGAAGTAATCGTTTTACAAAAAGCCAAAAAGAGGCAGGGCAGAGGGCCCTGCCTTTTGTCATCCTGTCAATTGAGAAACGGTATACAAACTGGTAAAATAGGTATATTAAAGAAAGAGGTGATTGCTGCTATGTATCGTACAGTGATCTTTGATTTGGATGGAACGCTTCTGAACACCATTGAGGATCTGGCCAATGCCGGCAACTGGGTCTGCCGGAAGAACCACTGGCCGGAGCACACCGCAGAGGAATATAAGACGATGGTGGGACACGGCATTCCCAGTCTGGTGACCAAGTTTTCCCCGGAGGAGAGCCGCAGCCCCCTGATGATCGCCAACACGCTGGAACAATACTTCCGCTATTACAGCGCGCACTGTATGGAGCAGACTGCGCCGTACGAGGGGATCGCCGCGCTGCTGGCAGACTTGAAGGCTGCGGGTATCACCCTGGCGGTCTACTCCAACAAGGCCGACGCCCTGACCTGCGCGATGGCGGAGCATTATTTCCCCGGCGTGTTTTCGCTGGTGCGGGGCAAGTTGGAGAGCGTGGCAGTCAAACCGAACCGGGAGGGCATCCTGACGGTGATGGAAGATCTGGGTGCCGACCCCGAAACGGCGCTGTTTGTGGGCGACAGCCGCGTGGATATCCTCACCGGTCATAACGGCGGTATGAAGGCCTGCGGCGTTACGTGGGGCTACCGTTCCAGAGAGTCGCTGGTGGAGGCGGGCGCCGATGCGCTGGCAGACACCGTGGAGGAACTGCGCCGGATCATTTTGGAGGGCTGAACGATGATCCTGTCCTTTGACCGGGTGGGAGAGGCGCTGGACGAAATGGCCGAGCAGTTTCCGCCGATCCTGTTTGAAGAACTCAACGGCGGTGTGAATCTGTTGGAGGACGTCGTGGAGGATCCGGATTTTCCTGCCGGAGAGATGTATATTCTGGGCGAGTACTGCGACGACTGCCTGGGGCTGTATATCAACCTGTATTACGGGTCGTTTGCCGCGCTGGCGGAGCGGGAGTCCTGGGATGAGCAGACCTGGATGCAGGAACTGCGCACCACGCTGTCCCACGAGTTGACGCACCATATGGAAAACCGCAGCGGGCTCCACGCGCTGGACGACCGCGACGCAGAGGAACTGCTCCTCTGGCGGCAGGAATATGCCGCAGAAAGCGAAACGGACGAATAAACGGAGACGGCAAAGCCGCCTCCGTTTTCTTTTTCCCGCCGTTGGAAAAGGTTTACAATTTTTTAACGCACATCCGCTCTTTTCCGATTGACAGAAAATGGACGGGTGCTATAATAGATGACAACTTGTCATAAAATGACAATCTGTCATTTTGAAAGGAGTGATCCGATGTGCACGGAGACCTTCCTCCGCTTGCCGGAGGAGAAGCGGGAGCGCTTTCTTGACGCCGCCTGGGAGGAATTTACGCAAGCCGGATTTGCCGATGCGTCCATCAACCAGATCGTGCGGCGGGCGGGCGTGCCCCGGGGCAGTTTTTACCAGTATTTTTCCGACAAGGACGACTTGTTTGCCTATCTGGGGAATATCATACTCAAACACCTGGTCGCAGAATACCGCAGTGTGCTGCGGCAGGCGGAGGGCGATATCTTCCGCACGCAACTGCTGTGCTTCGACCGGGTGGCGGCCCAGGGCAGCGCGGCGGATCTGCTGTTTGAGCGCAGTTTGCGGATCGTCCGGAACAATCCGGGGCTGCTGCCTCAGGCGGCGATGCAGGAACAGGTGCTTTGCCGCATTTTTGCGGAAGTCCGGGCGGATATGGACACCTCCCGGCTGCGGCAGCAGGATGAGGACTTCGTCTGGCATACCTTTGCGTTGGCGATCGTTGCGGTGGCCATCGCGGTGGTGGCCTGTTTGGAGCACCCGGAAAAGGCGGAGGAGATCCGCCGCGGGCTGGCCGCACAGTTGGACATTATGCAGAACGGAAGCCTGGCAGAGCCTTGCCGGGTGTTCGGATAAGAGGAGGACGCTATGAAACGAAACAAAGTGGCGCTGCTGCTGGCAGTGGCGATGCTGGTATCCGTGTGTGCGGTATCCGCGATGGCAGGCGAGGAAACGAAGCCGCCGATCCTGATCGCGCCGGCGCCGTCGGGCGCGCTCTCGGAGGCGGAACGCGCGGCGCAGGAAGTGCTCATCACGCCTGATGCGGTGGGGACGGTGTCCTTCGGGAATATCGACAGCCGGATGCGGCAGAACAACCTGACCATCCTGACGTTGCAGCAGAGCGTGGACACGCTGGAAGACATTGACTACGCAGAGATGAAGGAAGAGGTTCGGAAGAACCTGAACCTGATGGCGGAGCAGAACTGGGCGATGCGCCGGATGTCTGCTTACGAGCCGGTGGGCTCTATGCTGGCGATTTCCAGCGCAGAGCAGCAGTACAGTTCCTTGAAGCAGACCTTTGAGGATCTGAAAGACGGCTCCTTGCAGGAGGAGAACGCCGGATTGATCCGTCAGTTGCGAAACGGACAGGATCAACTTGTGATGGCCGGCGAGACCACCTTCATCGCCCTGAAAGGGATGGAGGTGAAGGAGGCCGGTCTGGAACGCCAGTTGGGCGCCCTGAACCGCACGGTGGAGGAGATGACTCTGCGCCACGAACTGGGGCAGATCTCCGCACTTCAACTTTCCCAGATCAAAGCGGGGCAGACGGCTCTTGCCAGCGGTCTGGAAACGCTGCGGATGAACATCGGCGCGTACAAAACCCAACTGGAACTGCTGCTGGGCGCGGAACTGACGGGCGAGATCCTGCTGGGTGCGCTGCCCGAGGTGACCGAGGAACAGTTGGAACAGATGGATCTGGAAAAGGATCTGGCCTCCGCCAAGTCCCGGAGTTATGAACTTTACGCGGCGGCGGAAACACTGGCGGATGCGAAGAAGGAGTACGAGGACGCCGCCGACGAGTACAACGAAAACGAGAAAAAGGCGGAGTTCCGTAACGCCAAGCGCGTCTGGCAGTCTGCCCAGTATACATACAACGACACGGTGCAGAACTACGAACTGCGCTTCCGCACGCTGTTTGCCCAGGTGGGTGATTACAGACAGGCGTGGGAGGCGGCAAAGGATTCTCTTGCATTCCAGCAGCAGAATCTGGCTGCGGCGGAACTGAAATGTCAGCAGGGAACGCTCTCCCAGAACGCGCTGCTGGACGCAAAGGACAGCGTCCGGGAAGCGGAGGAGGCTGTGGAGACGGCTGCCAACAACCTGTTTTCCGCGTATAACAGTTATCGCTGGGCCGTTGAATGCGGTATCCTGAACTGATGGGAGGAAGAATGACGATGAAATTGAAAAGACTGACAGTCCTGGGACTGGTGTTTGTGATGCTGCTGTCTTTGACGGCCTGCGGAGAGAAGGATGAGCCGGTGAGCGAAGCGCCTGCCGCCGGCGTTGCCGTGCAGGTGGAAGCCGTGGCGGCAGACACTCTGGCCACGGAGAATAAGGTGTCCGGTATGCTGGCCACGGACAGCACCAGCACCGTGATGATCACGGTGACGGCAAAATGCACCGCGGTCCACGCAAAGGCGGGCGACAAGGTGAAGGCGGGCGACATCCTCTGCACGCTGGACCTGAGCAGCACGCAGTCTTCCTATCAGGCCGCCCTCATCAGTTATAACTCTGCGGTGCAGAGTTATCAGGATCAGAAGGCCATTCTGGATAAGCAGGTAAAACTGGCGGAGGACAACGTGGCCAACACCAAGGCGCTGCTGGCCATCGGCGCCGCCTCCCAACTGGAAGTGGACCAGGCGGAACTGAGTTTCCAGTCTGCCGTGGCCGGCCGGAACGCAACGCTGGCACAGTTGGAGGCGGGCGTGCAGAACGCCAAGAGCGGCGTGGAGCAGTTGAATGCCGCGCTGGAAAATGTGGATGCCGCCGGCAACGTCATTGCACCGGCGTCTGGTACGCTGGTGAGCATCAATGCCACGGAGAATGTGTACGTGTCCCCCTCCGCTCCTCTGGCAGTCATTGACGGCGAGGAGCAGATGACCATCGTTGTGTCTGTTTCCGAGGCGCTGGTGCCCAAACTCTCTGTGGGCGACACGGCCAGCGTGTCCGTCAGCGCCGCAGGACAGGAATTTGCGGCAGTTATCCGGTCTGTGGAGCGGATGGCCAATATGCAGACCAAACTGTACACCGTGACGCTGACTGTGCCGGCGGAGGTGAAGGGGCTGCTCTCCGGTATGTCTGCGGACGTCATCTTCCACACCGGCGTGGCTCGGGATACCATCGTCATCCCCACGGAGGCCATTCTCACCAGCAACGGCAAGCAGTATGTTTACGTGGTGGAGAATGATACCGCTCATTATGTGGAGATTGTGACCGGACTGACCGGCAGCGGCGTGACCGAGGTGGTGTCCGGCCTGGAAGTGGGACAGCAGTTGGTGACCGTAGGTCAGGCCTATCTGATGGAGGGCGACACGGTTCGCATCGTTTCCGGGGAGGCATAAATGAATACGGCTAAATTTTGTATCAAGCACCGGGTGACGACGCTGCTGGCGGTCATTATGATCGCCGTGTTCGGCGTGGTGTTCACCACCCGGCTGCAAATGTCGCTGCTGCCCGATGTGGAGGCGCCTATGGCGGTGGTGGCCTGCTACTATAACGGCGCCACCCCCAGCGATATGGAGGAACTGATCACCCGCCCGCTGGAAACGGCCATTATGTCCGTGCCCGGCGTGGAGGAGGTGGCCTCCACATCCTCTGACGGGATCAGCCAGATCCAGATCACTTATGCCGACGGCACCGATCTGGACATCACATCCAGCAAACTGCGGGAAAAATTTGACGCCCTGTCCCTGCCGGACGGCGCAATGGATCCCGTGATCATCAATATGAACCTCAGCGACATCCTGCCGACTGCTATGGTGGCGCTGATGGGCGAGGACCTCAGTCAGTTGCAGACGCTGGCAGAGGATGTGGTCGTCCCGGCTCTGGAACGCATTGACGGCGTGGCCTCCGTGTCCGTCAGCGGCGGCGTGACAGAGCAGATCGCCGTGGAGATCGACCCTGCCCGTGCGGCGGGCTTCGGCCTTTCCAACGCGTACATCGCCCAACTCCTGATGGCGGAAAACCTGTTGTATCCCGGCGGCGATATTCAGAACGGCAGCAAGAACCTGACGGTCAGTACGGATGCCCAATTCGAGAGCGTGGATGATGTGGCCAATATGCTCATTGCGCTGCCCACCGGCGGTACCATCCGGCTCAACGAGGTGGCCAATGTGGTGCTGGAATCCTCGGAAACCGATACCATCGCGATGATGGACGGCAGCGCCTGCGTGCTGCTGCAAGTTTCCAAGCAGTCCGGCGCCAACGAGGCCCAGACCGCTGACGCTGTGGAGGTACGTATGGCGGAACTGGCGGCGGAAAACCGCAGCATCCACTATGCCCTGCCTTATCTTGCCACCAGTTTCATCGACCTGGCGGTGGAGGCGGCCCTTTCCAACATCGTCGTGGGTATGGTGCTGGCTGCCATCGTGGTATTCCTGTTCCTGCGCCGCTGGGCGGCCACGATGACCATCGCGGTGTCGATGCCGGTGTGTATCCTGCTGGTGTTCGTGCTGATGAACGCGATGGACCTGACGATGAATATGATGAGCCTCGGCGGCATCGCGATGGGCGTTGGTATGATCGTGGATAACTCCATCGTGGTGCTGGAAAACATCTACCGCTACGCCGCAGAGGGCAAGGACCGGATGACCGCCTGCGTGGAAGGCACGCAGGAAGTCATCACCTCTGTTGTGGCCTCTACCCTGACCACGGCGGCGGTGTTCCTGCCCATCGGTCTTTCCGGCGGTATTGCCGGTATGCTCTTTGACGACTTCTGCCTGACCATCTCCTTCCTGATCCTCGGCTCTATGGCCATTGCGGTGACCCTTGTGCCGCTGCTGTGCTACCTGATGCTGGATGAGGAAAAGGTGCGGCGGGATCAACTCCGCCGCGCCGAGAAAACGCGCGGCGGGCTGGCTGCGCTGCCGGGCAAGGTGGTCGGCTGGATGAGCCGCGTGTATCTGAAACTGCTTGACTTCTTTGTGCATCACCTCAAAACCGGTATGTTTGTGTCCTCTGCGCTGGTGGTGATTTTTGTGGCGGGCTGCCTGTCCACCAACGCGGTGCTGCTGCCCTCTATGGATATGGGTCAACTGGCTGTGACCATCACCACGCCCATCGGCTCCCAGGTGGATGAGACCACCGCGATCGCGGATCGGGTGGCTGCCGTGGCGGAGAGGGAAGTGCCGGAACTGGTGAGTATGTACTATACCGCGCAGGCGGAAAGCGCCTCCCTGACCCTGGCTTTGACCGACAAGAGCCAGCGCCAGCGTAGCAGCGACGAGGTGGCAAATGACCTCCGATTGAAGTTGCAGGACATTGCCGGCTGCGAGATTTCCATCGTGTCCTCCGATATGACTGCTATGCTCAGTGGCAATGAGATCAGCGTGGACATTACAGGCGTGGATTACGGCACGCTCTCTATGATCGCGGACGATCTGGCCAAGCAGATCGGTGCGCTGCCGGATGCCGTGGACGTCAGCAGTTCCGTGGCAGATCAGGTGCCCCAGGTGAAGGTGAGCATCAACCGCGAAAATGCCGCCCAGTACGGGCTGACCGCAGCCACCATCGGCGCGGCTGTCCGTTCGGAACTGACCGGTGAAACGGCCACCACCGTGACCATCGACAATAAGGCGCTGGATGTGGTGGTTCGCGGTGACGGCGCTGCCGCCGTCAGCCTGGATGCGCTGCGCTCTATGCCGGTTGCCACCCCCAGAGGCGGTTATGTGCCGCTGTATACGGTGGCCTATGTGGATGTTGTGCAGATGCCCCAGACCATTGCCCGCGTGAATCAGTCCCGGCAGGTGTCCATTACCGGCAATACCATCAGCGGCAATGTGACCGCTATGACGCAGGAGATCACCGCCATTCTGGATGCCTATCAGTTGCCCGAGGGCTATACCGCAGAGATCACCGGCAGTTACTCCGAAATGATGGACAGTTTCTCTGATCTGCTGCTGGCCCTTGTGGTGGCGCTGGGTCTGGTGTACTTTGTGCTGGCGGCGCAGTTCGAGTCCTTCCTGATGCCGATCATCGTGATGATGATCCTGCCGGTGGCCTTCGGCGGCGCGCTGGTGGTGCTGCCCCTGACGGGCCGCGACCTGTCTATGATCGCGCTGGTGGCGCTGATTATGCTGGCAGGCACGGTGGTCAACAACTCCATCATTCTGGTGGACTATATCAACGTTCGCCGGCAGCGGGGCGAGGATCGTGCGGACGCCATTTTGAAGGCGTGTCCCCTGCGTGTCCGCCCGGTGATGATGACCACCATTACCACGGTCCTGGCGATGATCCCTATGGCTGCCGCTATGGGCAATACGCTGGAAATTATGAGCGATATGGGCATCACGATGATGAGCGGTATGATCATCTCCACCGTCATCACGCTGGTATTCACGCCGGTGTATTACTCCGTCATCGACAATATGACTTCCAAAAAGCGCAGAAAGAAGGCTGCTGCCGAAGCGCAGCCCGTATAAAGAAACCGTCCGGCAGGCTTACGCCTGCCGGACGCGTTTATGATAGCAGAACGTCCCCGTACAGTTTTAGATTTTGTGATGTTTCATAAAATTCAGGGAAACCGAAGCGGGAACGTGGAAAATCCTTGTAAATAAACAGAACCGGTGGTATACTTATTTATACTAAAATGGCGGAAAGTGCAGCCTGATTTCCCGATGAAATAAAAGCGAGTTGCACCAACCGTTTTTAACAAGAATGTGCGCCCGATGCGCGGAGGAGCGTGTGAAATTGAAGAAACTCCTGAGGTCTGCATTGCTGACCATTTGCCTGTGCGTTGCGCTATTGCTTCCGGCCTACGCGGCAGGAACAGAACTGGAACTTGCGGCACCGGATGCCCTGCCTGCGGTGGGAGAGACCTTTAACGTTACGATCGCCATTTCCGGAAATCCCGGACTGGGCGCGGTACAGATGACCCTTGCCTTTGACAAGGCGGTGGTGGAGTGCATAGAAATTTCTATGGGAACTGTGCTCAGCGACTCTGTTGTGGGCGGGTCGAACCCCTCAGGCGGCAGCGGCGCGAAAGTGGCAGCGGTGGCCTTCGATCATTTTTCGGGGGACGGCATCCTGGCCACCTATACGTTTAAGGTGCGCTCTGCCGGCAATCCCGCCTTTGCGCTGAAAGATATCGTACTGATTGGCACGGACAGAAGTGACATCAATCATACGGTGAACATCCCCGGCCACGTTGCCCCGGAACAGCCGATGGTCCAGCCTTCGGTTCCCGCGCAGCCCGCCCCCGGAACTGCCACCAAACCAGAGACAACGGACAAGCCGGAGGAAGAGGAGATCACGGCGCCCCTGCCCCAGACCTTTACCGATGTGCCAGGCAGCCACTGGGCTTCGGTCTATATTGAAAAGGCGGCGAGTATGGGTTTGATCCGTGGATATTCTGACGGAAGTTTCCGCCCCGGCAATCAGGTGACCCGCGCCCAGTTCGTTACGATGCTCTGGCGTATGGCGGGAAGTCCGGAAAGCAGCGGTAAAACGCCCTTTACCGATATCGTCGGCATAAACGCGGAGTTCAGGTCCGCCATTGCCTGGGCCTATGAGCAGGGCTACATCAACGGGCGCACCGCCACTACCTTTGCCCCCTCGGATCCGTTGAGCCGCCAGGCGGCTATGAAGGTTTTGTTCCTGTATGCGGGAGGAAAGAGCGGGCAGGAGGTCCTGTTTACTGAAATTTATAATGACAGATTCACGGACAGCGCCGGCCTTCCTGACTGGGCCAGGACCTCGCTATACTGGGCTGTCTACAATGAGTTGATCTCCGGAACCACCCCCACCACACTGGGGGCGACCAACGCGGCGACGAGAGGTCAGTTGGCAAAGATCCTGGTAAACTACGCCGAAAAAATCGGAACGCAATAAGGAAGAGGTGGAGCGATGAAACGAATATTGAGCGTTCTCTTACTGGCCGCGCTGATGGCGTCTTTGCTGTGTGCCACTGCTTCGGCAGAAAGCGAGCAGCGAAGTCTGGGTGCCGGCTTTTATGCGATCGGCACAGCGGACAATGTGACCATCGAGCCCCGTACGGCGGACGATATCAAGGTGGATCCCACCACTGCCGCAGTGGGACAGGGCACTTCCGAATACTATGAGAGCGCGGAGCGCCTCAGCGTGACCTACACCGGGCCTGCGGAAGAAAATGACCAGTTCCTGGTCTTGCTGGTGACGGGCAACGGCCTGCCCACCGCTTCCGATACCATCTGTTACATTGATCAGACGGTCACGGCCACAGGCGGCGTCACCTTTGATGTCTATCCTATGCTGCCGGAAACCGGCACGGACCTGACGCTGTATATCACCAGCAGCCGTGAGGATTTCACCACGATTCAGGTGGATATGAAATATGCGGTGGACGATACCTATACGGAATATACGGAAGTGCTGTATACGGTTGGCGATGTGGATGAGGACTCTTACATCAATGTTGCGGATGCAGCCAGGGTCATCGACCATTTCTTGGAGAGAGCACCTTTGACGGGGTCCGCGCTTCTGGCTGCAAATGTGAATGGTGATGATTACGTCAATGTCAATGACGCAGCCAAAATCATCGACTATTTTCTTGAAAGAATCACTGGATTTCAATAATGAGTGAATAAAGGGGTATGACTATGAGAACATTGAAAAAGGCATTGGCGTTGCTGCTGGCTTTTACCGTGTTGACCAGTTTGATGGTCGCACCGGCATCGGCAGCCAATGCCACCGGAGAGGCCACCATTTCCCTGTCCCTGAACGTACAGGCAGGAGAATGGACCTATGGCGAGGGTTCTAATGAATACACTGTGGAAGTCATTGCCACTGCGAGCGAGGGAGATATTATCCCTCTGTCTGCATTGCAGTTG
>SVKT01000073.1 GCA_015068335.1 Oscillospiraceae bacterium
CGGAGACCGTGTCGTCCTCCTGCTCACCGCAGACGGCAAGGTGGCCGGTATGGCCGCCCCCGGTCAGGCCCTCTCCTCCACGGCCATCGGCCTTGCCGATGCTTCCGGCGTATGGATCGACCTGCCCGACGGAAGCCAGATCGAACTGCAAGGCAGCGTTGCCGAACGGCATCAAAACCGCGTGGTCGCCGTTTCCGCAGAAAAGGGCGGAAAACTGACGACCAGAAGCATCGGCAACTCCGCTGTCCCCGGCGCGTTCCGTATCGCCGATATGACGCTGGGGCAGTACAAGGTTTCCGCCGCCGTCAGGGTCTATGAGCAGACCGGCAGCAGCGCGATGGTGCCCGTCAGCCTGCACACGTTGGAGTGCAGCGAGATCCCGAAAGAAAAGATCGCCGCCTACCATCTGGGCGCCTCCGGGCTGGTGGAACTGCTCGTGCTGGACGCCGTCACCGGCGATACCTACACCTACGGCATTCTGGAAGCAGGCAGCGCAGAGCACTCTCTGGGCGGACTGTCCGCCAGCAACACCACCGTGCGCGTGAAAACCGGCGCAGCCGCCTCTCCCACCGCCATCGCAGCCCAGTCCTTCCGGGACGGCGCCTTCGGCGGTATGGCTGTGGGGACCCGGGAGATCGGCGGCGTCAAGGTCGCGGCCGATGTGGTGGAACTGACCGCCGTTTCCGGCGTCAGACGCACGGACTTCTTTGAAGCGGACGGCGTATGGTACGTTTCCGCCGGCGGCTTCGTCTATCCGGTCTCCCCGGAAGTGGAGGGCTACATTACCGCCACCGGAAACTGGTTCACCCAGACGGAGGACCGTCTGGCCGCCATCCGCGCCTATTCTGACAACCTGACGATCCATCTGGACCCCATCGGTCACAGAGTCCGGATCATCTCTGTGGACTGATCCTTTCTGTCATATGCAAAGCCGCCCCGGGGAACCCTCTCCCGGGGCGGCCTTTTGCCTTTTTTGCACAAGAAGGCGCTCCCCGTCTCTGACAGGGAGCGTTTTGTTATTGTTTGTCCGGCCCGGCGGCGCAGGCAAAATCCCGGACAGCGCAGAAAACACCCCCTGCGTCGGCAGGGGGTGCTTTTCTCATTTCGTTTCCGGCTCGTTGGCGGGTGGCTCGTCGGCGGGCGGCGCGTCCGTCCACTTGGAGGCGGGGATCTTCCGGTCGGTCAGCTTCTGCTTCACATAGCCGCGGAACAGGGCGTAGACCACGGAGCAGATGGGAATGAACACCAGCATACCTGCCACACCCATCAGCCGGCCGCCCAGCATCACGGCCACCAGCACCCAGATGGAGGGCAGACCCACGGAATTGCCCACCACGTGGGGATAGATCAGGTTGCCCTCGATCTGCTGCAAAACCAGGGACATCACGATGAACAGCAGCGCCTGCAACGGGTCGGTGATGGCGATGAGCAGCGCGCCCACGCCGCAGCCGATGAAGGCGCCCACGATGGGGATCAGCGCCGTCAGGGCGATGAGCACGCCCACCAGCAGCGCGTAGGGCATACGGAAGAGGGTCATCGCCACCACGAACATCGCACCCAGGATGCAGGCTTCCAGGCACTGGCCGGAGAGGAAGCCGGAAAAGGTGCGGTCGGACAGGCGAAAGATCTCCCGGACCCGGTCTGCCGCCCGCTCGGGCAGCAGGGCGTAGAGGACCTGCAAGCCCTGTGCGCCCAGCCGTTCCTTTTGCAGCAGGATGTAGAAGGCAAACACCAGCGCGATCAAAAATCCACTCACCGCGCTGACCACGTCGCCGATGAAGCCGCCCCCGGAGGAAAGCAGGCCGCTGCCCCAGGTCTGCACCAGTTGCAGCAGTTTCTGGGACACGTCCTTCCACTCAATATCCAGGTCGATGATGAAACTCTCCACCACGGGGAGGTATTCTTCCAGTTGCACGAGCCAGGCTTGCAGCCGCTCCCCCGCTGCGGGGAGTTGTCCCACCACCGACGTCACGGCCTCCACCGTGCCGGGGATGATGACATTGGACGCCAGGCCGATGACCGCAGCCACCGCCAGCAGCGTCAAAATCAGCGCCAGCGGACGGCGGACGCGGTTAAACTCCTTTTTCTTCGGAAACAGGATCCGCTCGATGGAGCGCATCGGCACGTTCAGGATGAAGGCAAACACGCCGCCCACCAGAAACGGCGAGAGCAGGTTCACCGTCCATTGGAGCGCCGCCGCCACGGTGCCCAGATTTTGCAGCAGGCAGTAAAATGCCACGCCGCCGCAGACCACCAGCAGCAATCCCTTGATCTTCTCTTTCTTCCATTCCATAGGACACGCCGCTCCTCTCTGTCGGTTTTGTCTTATCCCTTGCGGCACTTCTCCGCCAGATGCAGATAGCCGGCAGCAGACTCCCGGTTGCCCTGGATCTCCGCCTCGGTCAGGGGGCGGATCACCTTGGCGGGGCTGCCCAGGATCATAGAGCCGTCGGGGGCGTCCATCTTGCCGGTGACCAGCGCGCCGGCGCCCACGATGCAGTCGTTGCCGATCTTGGCGCCGTTGAGCACCACGGCGCCCATACCCACCAGCACGTTGTCGCCCACGGTGCAGCCGTGGACAATGGCGTTGTGGCCGATGGTGCAGCCGGCGCCCACCTTCGTCTCCTCGTGGAGGATGGCGCCGTCCTGAATGTTGGTGTTCTCGCCCACGGTGATGGCGCCCTCGTCGCCGCGCAGCACCGCGTTGTACCAGATGCTCACGCCGCGGGCCAGGGTCACGTCGCCCACCACCACGGCGCCGTCGCAGATCAGAATTTCATCGTCCGTCTTTTTCAGATTGTAAGCCATAGCCGTATGTCCTCTCTCTTTCTTATTTTCAGATGGCGAAGTTGCCATCCACGAATACGGGGATCTCTCTGCCGTCCTGGGTGGTGCCCACGATGGAAAGGTCCGGCGTGCCGATCATAAAGTCCACGTGGGTGATGGAGTCGTTGAGGCCTCTGGCCTTCAACTCCTCCTTGCTCATCTTGCGGCCGCCCTCGATGCAGGGATAGGCCTCGCCGAAGGCCAGATGGCAGGCGGCGTTTTCGTCGAACAGGGTGTTGTAGAACAAAATCTTCTGGTTGGAGATGGGGCTGTCGTAAGGCACCAGCGCCACCTCGCCGAAATAGGCCGCGCCCTCGTCCACGGAGATGGCGGCTTTCAACGTCTCCTCGCCGCGCGCGGCAATGGCCTCCACGATCTTGCCGTCCTTGACAACGAAGTGGAAGCCGTCGATGATGGCGCCGTCGTGCACCAGGGGCATCGCGGAGTAGACCACGCCGTTCACGCCATTTTTCAGCGGCGCGGTGAAGATCTCCTCCGTGGGGATGTTGGCGATATAGGTCTGGCCGCTGTGGGTCACGTCGTTGCCGGCCTCCCAGATGTGACCCTCCGGCAGGCGGATGGTCAGATCCGTGCCGAGGGAGTTGGTGTAATGCAGGGATGCAAACCGCAGTTCGTTCAGTTTATCCAGCCGCACTTTCAGCGTATCCAGATGCCGCTGCCACTTCTCCACTGCGGTGCCGTCGCCGCTGATGCGGACGGCGGCGAAGATGGCGTCCCACAGTTTTTCCACAGCCTCGGCCTCCCCCGCTTCGGGGAACACCGTCCCCGCCCAACTGGGGATGGGGATGGAGGCGATGCACCAGGGGAAGCCGCTGCTCATCTGCAAGCGGTCGAAATCTTTCAGCGCCTTGCCGGAGGCCTGCTGGGCCCGGACGATGCGCCCGGAGTCCACGCCTTTGAAATTCTCGGGGTCGGAGGCGGAGATGGCCAGGTACGCCGCGCCTTCCAGCGCATAGTCGTTGAAGAAGTGGCGGCGCCACAGAGCCACCTCGTCGAAGATGGCGTCGTCGGCGTGGAGGTACTTCATCCGCGCCATCGCGTCGTCGTGCCAGTTCATCACCACTTCCTTACAGCCCACGGCATAGGCCTCCGCCGCGCACATACGGGCAAAGAAGGCGCACTCCACCGGCGACGAGATCACCAGCCGCTGCCCCTTCTGCACATTCAGACCCACCTGCACCAGCAAACGGGCGTATTCCTGCAATTTTCGTTCCATTCCTTCGCTCCTTTTTCAGCGTTTCTTTCAATATGTGTATTTTAGTGCATTTTCCATCCGTTGTAAAGAATAGGATGGCGGGGTTTCCAAACGTTCCCCCCGGCCCGCGCCCGTTTCCCGAGAGCCGCCCTCACAGGCAGCCGGGCAGCCGTTCCCGGCGGAGCGCAATGATGACGCCGTTGAGTTCCGCGCCCAGGATCAGCACCACGGCGCTCAGATTCAGCCAGATCATCAGCACGATGACCGTGCCGATGGAGCCGTAAAACACGGAATAGTGGGCGATGTTCTCCACGTACCACGCGTACATCCACGACAGCCCCAGCCACCCCGCCAGCGCCGCAAGGCTCCCCGGCCAGATATTGCGCCAGGGCTGGCGGGTGTCCTGCGCCGCGGCATACAGGAAAAACAGGGCAAAAAAGCCCACCACGCCGATGAGGGGAAACCGCAGTCTGCCCCACAACTGCGCCGCAAAAGGGGGCAGGCGCAAATACGTCACGGCGTAGACCAGCGCCCGGTCGCTGACGGTCAGCAGTGTCAATGTCAGGGCGATGGCCGCGATGAGCAGGATGGTGTACACAAAGGTCCTGACCCAATGGCGCACGACGCTCCGGGGCGGGCCCAGATGGTAGGCCGTCCGCACCGCACGCAGCAGGGAGTTGGTGGCCCGCATCGGAAAATAGACGGAAAACACCAGTCCGAACACCAGCAGCCGCACGCTGGAATTTTCCCCCACGTGGAGCAGATACCGCTCCGCAAAATCCACCACCTGACGGGGCAGGAAGTCGTCCAGCGACGCCAGAATGGCCGCCACATCCAGCCGCAGCGTACCCAGCAGGGCGCTGATGAAGATCAGAAACGGGAACAGCGTAAAGAGCAGATAAAATGCCAGCGCCGCGCTCTGGGTCCCCACGCGGTGGCGCAGATAGCGCCGCACCATCTGGTACAGACCCCGCAGCGCCAGGTTTTCCGGCAGGATCAGGATGTTCGCCCTCCTTCTGCCGGTGTTCCGGCGTTACTCCCAGTTTGCCCAGATTTCGGGGCAGTAACCCACCGTGGCTTCCTTCCCGTTGCGGACGATGGGGGTGTGGAACAGTTCCGGGTGTTCCAGCAGCCTTGCCTCCCATTCCGCCGCCGTCACATAGCGCTTGTAGCGGTCTTCCAGATCCTCGTAGGTCCGGCAGGCGGTGTTCACCAGCGCGTCGAAGCCAACTTTCTGCTTGACGGCCTGGTATTCTCTGGGGGATAATCCCTTTGAGAGGATGTCGATATACTGGTACTTGATGCGGCGCTCCTTGAACCAGCGCTCCGCCTTTTTGGTGTCAAAGGACTTGGACGTGCCGAAGATCTGGATATTCATCATAGTCGCTCCTTGTTGTAGAATGGAGGGGTTTTTATGCAGCAAAGTATCAAAACACTCAAAGAATTTACCGACGCCGCCCGGCGCATCGTCTTTTTCGGCGGCGCGGGCGTGAGCACGGAGTCGGGCATAGCGGACTTCCGCAGCACCGGCGGACTGTATCACCAGGAATGGAAATACCCGCCCGAAGTGATTTTAAGCCATACCTTTTATGAAAGCAACCCCGAAGAATTTTTCCGCTTCTACCGGGCGAAAATGCTCTGCCCCACCGCACAGCCCAACGCAGCCCACCGCAAACTGGCGGAATGGGAGGCCAACGGCAAACTGACCGCCGTGGTCACCCAGAACATCGACGGTCTCCACCAATCCGCCGGCAGCCGCCGGGTGCTGGAACTGCACGGCAGCGTCCACCGCAACTACTGTGAGCGCTGCGGCGCCTTCCACGACCTGGACTTCATCCTCCGCAGCGAGGGCGTGCCCCGCTGCAAGTGCGGCGGCATCGTCAAGCCCGACGTGGTGCTCTACGAGGAGGGCCTGGACCAGCAGACCATAAACGACGCCGTCCGCGCCATCTCCGAGGCCGACCTGCTCATCATCGGCGGCACCTCCCTCAACGTCTACCCCGCCGCCGGGCTCATCCACTACTTCCGGGGCGAGCGGCTGGTGCTCATCAACAAGTCCGCCGTGGCCCGGGACCTGACCGCCTCTCTGGTCATCACCGAGCCCATCGGAGAAGTCCTCTCCCAACTGTGACTGACACCGGACTTGCAAAAAATCCGGTCATTTTGCAAGTTAAATTACCTGTTCTTGCAAAAGTTTTCGTATTTTTCCCAAAAACACTATTGAAAATGAAAGCGCAATGTGCTACTATTGCAGCACATTACTCCTCCAAAGCGGAAAGGAGCCCGTTATGTTCCGAAAAGAAAATCAGGAGAACGCCTACTGCGAGATCACGCCCGCCATTCTTGCGCTGAAAGAGCAGTGGGAGAAAAAGAACTACATTGATCCCCGCCTGTACAAACAGTACAACGTCAAGCGCGGCCTGCGCGACGAGGACGGCCGCGGCGTGCTGACGGGTCTGACCCGCGTGGGCGAGATCCAGTCCTACAACGTGGTCACGGACGAGAATGGCGAGCATATCGTGCCCGCCGACGGCGTTTTGTACTATCGCGGCATCGACTGCCGGGAGATCGTGCGCGGCACCGCCGACCGCGGCCGCTTTGCCTTCGAGGAGGCCGCCTATCTGCTGCTGTTCGGCGAACTGCCCACGGCGAAGCAGTTGGAGGATTTCTGCGACCAACTCTCCTCCTACCGCACGCTGCCCACCAACTTCTTCCGCGACATCATTATGAAAACGCCGCCGAAGGACCTGATGAACACGATGCAGCGCGCCATTCTGGCTCTGTTCTGCTACGACGACAAGCCCAACGACATCAGTCTGGACAACGTGCTGCGTCAGAGCCTGCAACTGACCGCCAATATGCCCGTGCTGGCCATCTACGCCTATCAGGCCTGGCGTTACAGCCAGGGCCAGAGTCTGTTCATCCACCACCCCCTGCCCGGGCTGTCCACCGCGGAAAACTTCCTGCGGATGCTCCGGGAGGACCACTCCTACACCGAACTGGAAGCCCGCGTGCTGGACGTGGCGCTGGTGCTGCACGCCGATAACGGCGGCGGCAACAACTCCACCTTCACCAACCACGTGGTCACCTCCTCCGGCACCGACACCTACTCCGCCATCGCCGCCTCTATGGCGTCTTTGAAGGGCCCCCGCCACGGCGGCGCCAACAGCAAGGTGATGGATATGATGCGGGACATCAAGGCCCACATCATCGACTGGGACGACGAGCCCGCCGTGGAGCACTACCTGACCCGCATTCTGGACAAGGAGGCCTTCGACCGCAGCGGTCTGATCTACGGTCTGGGCCACGCCGTCTACACCCGCACCGACCCCCGCTGCGAGGTCTTCCGGGACTATGTGTATCAGTTGGCCACGGAAAAGGGCTACGACGCCGAACTGCGCCTGTACACCAACGTGGAGAAGATCGGCAAGCGGCTGCTGATGGAGCGCCGCAACAAGGACACCCTCTCCACCAACATCGACTTTTTCAGCGGCTTCGTGTATGAGATGCTGGGTCTGCCCGGTGAACTGTACACCCCGTTGTTCACCGTGGCCAGAATCTCCGGTTGGAGCGCCCACCGGATGGAGGAACTCTCCATCGGCGGCAAACTCATCCGGCCCCGCTACGAATCCGTGGAACAGCACCGCCCCTACACCCCCATCGAGGAGCGCTGACGAAAAAGATCCCCGGGCGGCAACCGCCGCCCGGGATTTTTTGAAAAAAACAAAATATGGGGTTGACATTATCAAAAGTTTTGGCTATACTGGTCAAGCAGTCTTTTCAGGGGAGCATTGCATTTGCGGCTGTGCTGGAACTGGTAGACAGGCCAGCTTGAGGTGCTGGTGTCGATTCGACGT
>SVKT01000074.1 GCA_015068335.1 Oscillospiraceae bacterium
CATTGAACAAACCTGCCGGAGCAATGCTCCGGCAGGTTCTCATTTCTTATCCTTTTACCGTTCCGTCGGCGTTGAACAGGGGCAGCGGCGCCAGAACACGGATGTCCTTCCGGTTGATCGCGTCGCCTTCCGCCAGCACCGCCACCTTGCCGGTCACGATGCCGCCGGCCTTCTTCACCAGTTCCTCCATCGCGCGGAGAGAACCGCCGGTGGAGATCACGTCGTCCATCAGCAGCACCCGCTTGCCGCGAATGAGATCTGCATCGTCACGGCCGAGATACAGTTTCTGGGTGCCTGCGGTGGTGATGGACTGGTCCTCCACCCAGATGGGGTCGGGCATATAAGCCTTGGGGCCCTTGCGGGCGATGAAGTACTTCCCCGCACCGCTCTGGCGTGCCATTTCGTGGATCAGGGGGATGCTCTTGGCCTCCGCCGTGAACAGATAGTCATAACTGTCTGCAGGAACCAGTTTCAGCAGTTCCCGGGCGCAGGCAACGGTCAGTTCCGCGTCGCCGAAGCAGATGAACGCGCCGATGTACAGATCGTCCGTGATCTTGCAAAGCGGCAGTTCCCGCTTCACGCCGGCCACCTCAATGGGATATGTCAGCATAGGTTCTTCCTCCCTCATTTTTACATTCTATATAAATGTAGCGATGGGCAAAATCATTCCGTTTTCATTATACGATGTTTCGCGGGAAAGTCAATCGGCGCAGCCCATACCGAAAAAGGAGAGCGGGAATCTCCCGCTCTCAAAGCATTTCGTCCAGAGAATATTTCCGTACCTCTCCCGGCAGTTCCTTGCAGCGGGTGGAAACGCCCGCCACATAGCCGGGGAAGGTATCCAGTTCGTAATAGTACTCACCGTACTGCAAGGGAGATTCCGAGCGCATCATCGTGGCGATGGCGGTGCCTTCCCGCTTGGCTCTGGCCTCACGGCGGACCCAACTCTGGTAAAAGGCCTCCTCGGTGATGGCGCCGGCCAGGCGGCGCATCGTACGCTGGGTCACGGGGCGAAGACGCTCGATGTCCACGCCGATGGGCTGGTCGGACAATCCCACCAGCACCGCGCCGCTGGTATGGCTGATATTGAAATGCACATCCGGATGCCCCGGGAAATAGGGCTTGCCCCTGCCGGAACGCTGGATCTCGGGGATCGCCTTCCAGCCGTACTTCTGGCGCAGCGCCAGACACAGGATCATATACGCGCACAGAGGCTCTCTCCGTTTTTCCTCCGGCAGCCGCATCAGACGCTCCCGCCGCTCCGGCGGCATCATAAACAGCATAATCGCCGTTTCCTGCTCTGTCAGCGGCCGTTCCAGCCGGGCAGCCCAAAGATCAATGGCCAATGCTCGCACCCTCTTCTATCGGTTTCTCTCTGCATATACATCTATAATACGCACTTCCGCGCGCAAAGTAAAGGCTTACCATTTAGAAAGTTTTTTATTTTTTTGCGAAAAAAAGAGGGAATCGCAAATTTGCGGTGTATATCTAGTTGTCGAGAAACCACAGAACGTGCTTTTTCCGTATGACAACGGCGAATTCCGGCTAAACTGACCGAAAGGAGGGCCTGCGGCTATGGCATTTCCCCAAAGTTTTATGGACGAACTTGTCGCCCGCAGCGACATTGTCGATGTTGTCAGCAGTTATGTGCAACTGAACCGCAAAGGCTCCAATCTGTTCGGTCTCTGCCCCTTCCACAGCGAAAAGACCGGCTCCTTCTCCGTTTCGCCGGACAAGCAGATCTACCACTGCTTCGGCTGCAAAAAGGGCGGCGGCGTCATCAACTTTATGATGGAGATCGAAAACCTCTCCTTCCCCGACGCTGTGCGGGCTCTTGCCAAGCGGGCCGGTATGGAGGTCCCCGAGGAAGAGGGCGACCGGGAGGCCAGCCGCCGCAGGCAGCGCCTGCTGGATCTGAACCGGGACGCTGCCCGTTTTTACTACCAACTGCTCCAACAACCGGAAGGCCGTGCGGTGCAGGAGTATCTGGATCGCCGCCGGATCAAAAAGACCACCGCCGTGAATTTCGGGATGGGCGCCTCCCTCGATTCCTGGGACACCCTGTTGCTGGCGATGACGAAAAAAGGCTACACCAAGGCAGATCTGCTGACGGCCGGTCTGGCCGTGCAGAACAAAAACGGCGGATTGTACGACAAGTTCCGCAACCGACTGATGCTCCCCGTCATCGACACCCGGGGCGACGTGGTTGGCTTCGGCAGCCGCGCACTGGACAGCCAAACGGAGCCCAAATACCTGAACACCGCGGAAACGCCGCTGTACAGCAAGCGGCGCGTCCTGTACGGCCTGAATCTGGCAAAAAAAACCAAGCGGCCCAACATCATCCTCTGCGAGGGCAACCTGGACATCGTCACGCTGCATCAGGCAGGCTTCGACAATGCCGTAGCCTCGATGGGCACGGCGCTGACGGTGGAACAGACCCGATTGCTGTCCCGGTTCACCAAGGAACTGGTCCTCTGCTACGACAACGACAATGCCGGCAAGATCGCCACGGAGCGGGCGCTCCAAATTTTGAACGGCTCGGAATTTTCCGTGAAGGTCCTGCAACTGCCCCGCCGTCTGGTGGACGGTGAATACGTTAAACAGGACCCGGACGACTATATCAAAAACCTCGGCGCCGACGCTTTCGAGCGGCTGCTCACCGGCAGCGAAAACGGCGTGGAGTTCCGTATGGCACAGGTGGCCGGAAAGTACGATCTTGCCAACGACGAACACCGCGTGGCCTATTGTGAGGAGATCAGCGAACTGCTCGCTTCCCTGCCCGGCGCGGTGGAGCGGGAAGTGTATACCGTCCGCGCCGCCGAGAAGGCAAGCATCTCCCCGGATGCGATGAAACTGGAAGTCCAGCGGGCCTTCAAGCGCCGAATGGCGCAGGAAAAGCGGGCAGAAACCAGAAAGAATCTGAACCCCACTCGCGCGCTGCAACCGAAGGAATCGGCGCTGCGCTACGAAAATATGCGCTCCGCCCGGGCAGAGGAGGGCGTTTTGCGGCTGCTGCTGATGGATGACAGCCTGTTCCCCACGCAGCCGCCCCTGACCCGGGAGGACTTCTCCTCCCCCCTGCTGGGACAGGTCTTCGCCGCCCTGTGGCAGGCGAAAACCGAAGGCAGGCGCATCGCGCTGGCCTCCCTGTCCGGCTTGCTGTCGTCGGAGGAGATGAGCCACATCACAGCCGTCTGTCAGCAGCCGGAATCCGTGCAGAACGGACGGCAGGCGCTTGCAGACTACATACGCATCATCCGGACGGAAGCCGAAAAGCGCAGCGGCGGGGACAACGCCGACCCCCTGCTGGCCGTCATAGAGAAAAACAGATCCAAAAAGGGTAATGGAGGAAAGCAGTAATGTCCAAGAAAGAATTGACCCCCGAAGAACTGGAACAGCAGGCAGACGCCATGCTGGCAGCCGCTGATGCGGCAGAGGCAGCCGCTCCCGCCAAGGCTTCCAAGAAAGCGGAAGTTGCGGAGCAGCCCGCCGTTATGACCGACGAGGAGGCCAAGAAGGCCGGCATCGTCCGTCTGGATGACAAGCAGGTCGCCGCCCTGCCCGCCGCGTCCTGGCTCATCAACAACGAGAAGATGCGGGAACTGCTGGCCCGCGCCAAGAAAAAGGGAAAACTGGATTCCAGCGAACTGATGGAGGCCGTGGATGACCTGAATCTGGAAACCGAGCAGATGGATCAACTCTACGACTCTCTGGAAGTGCTGAACATCGACATCAGCACCGACGACGCCCTGCTTCCGGAACTGCCCGACGACGAACCCGCCGCTGAGGAGATCGCCGATATGGAAGAGGAGGAACTGGTCGACCCCAACACGCTGGTCAACAATTTCTCCATCGACGACCCCGTTCGTATGTACCTCAAAGAGATCGGCAAGGTGCCCCTCCTCTCCCCCGACGAGGAAGTCTCGCTGGCACAGGCGATGTCCGCCGGCAGCGAGGCCAACGAAAAACTGACCGACCTGGCCGCGCGCCGCGAGGCCGGCGAAGCCGTCGAGATCTCCGAGGAAGAAGAAGCCGCGCTGAAAAAGGCCTACGCCCAGGGCGAGGCCGCCAAACAGAAACTGGCAGAGGCCAACCTCCGTCTGGTGGTCTCCATCGCCAAGCGCTATGTGGGCCGCGGTATGCTGTTTCTGGATCTGATCCAGGAGGGCAACCTGGGTCTGATCAAGGCCGTGGAGAAGTTCGACTACACCAAGGGCTATAAGTTCTCTACCTACGCCACCTGGTGGATCCGTCAGGCCATCACCCGCGCCATCGCGGACCAGGCACGCACCATCCGCATCCCCGTCCATATGGTGGAGACCATCAACAAGGTCATCCGCGTCAGTCGTCAGTTGTTGCAGGAACTGGGCCACGATCCCTCTCCCAAGGAGATCGCAGCCGAGATGAATATGCCCGTGGAAAAGGTCCGCGAGATCCTGAAAATCGCACAGGAACCCGTTTCTCTGGAAACCCCCATCGGCGAGGAGGAAGACAGCCACCTGGGCGACTTCATCCCCGACGAGGGCGCCAGCGAGCCCAGCGAGGCCGCTTCCTTCACCCTGCTCAAAGAGCAGTTGATGGACGTCCTGTCCACCCTGACGCCCCGCGAGGAGAAGGTTCTGAAACTGCGCTTCGGCATCGAGGACGGCCGCACCCGCACCCTGGAAGAAGTGGGCAAGGAGTTCAACGTCACCCGCGAGCGCATCCGTCAGATCGAGGCCAAGGCCCTGCGCAAACTGCGCCATCCCTCCCGCTCCAAGAAGTTGAAGGACTTCCTGAACTAAACCCGCAACCCAAGGCGGAGCAGAGTACGAATCTCTGCTCCGCTTTTGTGTCAAACCACAGAAATGCCGCCTCTCCTCTCATATCGGGAAGGAGAAAATTTTTTTACCCGGCGTGGTGACAAAACCGCTCTCCTCTGCGTATTCAAAGTGAAACCTTTCAAAACCGAGGTGATTCCGTGGACAAGACTACATTCCGCACCCTGGCGGAAGCACATCGAGATATGGTATACCGCATCGCGCTGAACTTCTTCCGGAACATTCAGGACGCCGAGGATGCCACGCAGGAGGTCATCCTGAAACTCTATCTGCGCACAGCCCCCTTCGATAGTCAGGAGCACGCCCGGAACTGGCTGATCCGGGTGACGCTCAACCATTGCCGCAGCGTATGGCGGAGTCCGTGGCGGCAGCGGGTGTCGCTGGGAGACCTGACCGCCGCGATCCCGTTTTCCCGCCCAGAGGACGGAGAACTGTTCCAGACGGTAATGGTGCTTCCGGAAAAGCACAGGACCGTGCTGTATTTATTCTATTATGAAGAACTGTCCGTCCGCGAGATCGCAGAAGTGCTGAAACTCAGCGAAACGGCCGTGACTTCCCGGCTGTCCCGCGCAAGAAAAAAACTGAAAGACGAATGGATGGAGGTACTGAACGATGGCCTTTAAGGAACGATACCAAGAAATCTTTTCCCAGATCCGCCCCGCAGCAGCGTGGGAGGATCCGGAAGCCCTGTATCCGGGCAAGCCCCACACCGGCATAACGAAAAAACTGGTTTGCGCCGCAGCGGCGGCCGCAGTCCTGACCGGCGCGTGCCTGACCGCGTATGCGGTGAATCTGTTCGGCCTGCGGGAACTGCTGCTGCCGCAGCAGCAGGAGGCGCAGGTTCCCGTTGCCCCCGAAAACATCGGCGGCGAAAAACAAACCTATCAGGCAGATATGATCTCTCTGACCGGCTACGGCGACACACCGGAGAGCCGCGCCCTTGCGGAATGGCAGGCCTTTTTGAACACCTACGATCAGGACGGCGCCATCATCAGTCGGATCGGCAACGCCCCCACCGGCTTCGAGGAGGACTACGGCCCGTATCTGGTCTACACGCAGGAGATGGCCGACAAACTGGACGAGATCACCGTCAAATACGATCTGACGCTCCACACCACGATGCTGATTCTGGGCTCCGGCGAAGATCTGACCGAACAGGTGGGCGGAGACTTTCTCGGCGAAAACAGGGCTTACAGCGCTTATATGTACGAGGACGGCACCCTGAAATTCGACGGCGAGATCGATCTGGAAGCGTACGGTCATCTGGACTATCAGTTCCAGCGGTGCGTCCGGGGCAGTTTTTCGGATATGATCCTGAACATCATCAACGTCAACGACTATACCGAATGGAGTTATGTCACGGAAAGCGGCGTCCCCGTCACCCTCGCGCTGGCCCCCCACAAGGCGCTGGTCATCGCCGATCTGCCGGATTCTTTCGTCACCATCAACGTGCTGGCCGGAACGGAAACGCCCACCGATGACATTTTCTCCCACGGCCCCCTTTCCGCCCAAGATCTGGAACGGTTTGCCGACAGTTTTAATCTCTCTGTTTTGACCCCCGCACTGCCGGTTTCTCCCAGGCAACTGGATGTGGCGGAACAGCAAAAGGCAGCGCTGGAAGAGGCCAGTCGGTTCTATCAGGCCTCCGGGTTGGAGCAGTGGCAGGCGCAGGAATTCTTTGCAGCCTTCGCAAATGCCGTGGAGGCCGACGACCGTCAGGCAGTGGCGGAAATGCTGCACTACCCGGTGGAGGTGACCTTCTGGAACACCACGGCGGCAGGCACCTATCTGGTGTATGATACGGCAGAAAGCCCGGAAGCCTTTCTCCCCTTCTACGACAGGATCTTCACGGAGGATCTGTGGTGGAACTGCATTATGTCCAACCGCTACGACAAAGAGCGGGCGCATCTGACCGCCGAAAACGGTATGGTAGTCAGTGCCGGCGGCGCCATTCGTTTCGCCGCTACGCAGGACGGCATCAAGGTGCTTTCCATCCAGAACAACGCGGAATGCAGCGTCCGCCAGCCGTGACACCGGCGCGCCTCGCCCAACCACAAACAAAAAGATTCCCCGCCAATGGCGGGGAATCTTTTTATGCAACGGGTTCTTTCTCTCTGCGTTTGGCCAGCAGCCACGCGGGGATGGACATAAGCCCCAAGAAAATGGGGATCAGCACCGGGAAGCCCCAGAGGAAACTTCCCATATGCTCCTCAAACCACACCAGCGGCGTACCCGGCTCCGGATAAGCGATAAACATAAAGTTGGTGCCGTAGAAGTGATTGAAGATACTGACCGGAACGGCCATAGCCGCCAGCAGCAAAATGCACTTGGGAAACTCCCGGGGCTGGGGACGGATCTCTCCCGCCGCCGTCAGCACAAAGGGATACATCGCCAGCAGGATGTGCAGCACAAAGCTGTGGAGGTAAATAAAATTGAATGCGGGCAGCATGGACCACGTGGAAAACAGCATGGCCAGCGTTGCACCGGGGATGCAGATCAGATAAAGGAAGTTGTCCAGCAGTTTCGTGGGCCTCCAGGCGTGGTATGCGATGAGAAAGATATTGATGCCGCACAGATGAAAGGGCAGATATTTCGGTAGAAATGTTCCGCAGGCGATCAGGCAGATGTCCCGGATCAGTTCGCTGGAAACGATCACCACCGCCAATGTCTTGCGCCAGTTCTCCCGCCCTTTTGCGTCCATTCGACGGTACAGGAGCGAATTCAGGCCGATCAGCACAACGAAGACCGCAAGCCAGAGCATATGCTCCCCGTCAAAGTGCGTAAATCCGTAACCGGGAGGGATAGTCTCCTGTGTCGCAAAAAAATATTTCATGCTTTCCACACCTCTTTTTCTCTGCAAACAGAATACCACTTCTTTCCGCTTTTCACAAGCAAAACCGTGGTTTCCTGCGCACGAAATATCGACAAGCACCGTTTTTTCTGTTACACTGTATG
>SVKT01000075.1 GCA_015068335.1 Oscillospiraceae bacterium
ATCTGCCGGGAGAGCCGCGGAAGGTATCGTACATACCGCGGCTCTCCCGGCAGATGCCCCACTGGGCAAACACCAGAGCAAAACAGGCCACCGCCGCGTAGGGCTGCACGGCAGTCCGCTCCGCCGAGAGCAGGCAGACCACACAGTCCCCCGCCGCCACAAGGGCGCCCAGCGACACCAGCATCTCGCTGACACAGCGCTTTTTCGGCAGCATCGCAAGGCTCTTGCCAAGGACGCTTCTGCACAAAACCGCCGTCAGCAGCAGACACACCAGCAGTGCGATGCTCTGGATGCGGAGGTCTCCGCTCCAATAAGGGATGGTCACGCCGTAATACTCCGCCGTCAGCGCCGCCGTGGGGAGCAGCGCCGTCAGCACCGCCGGCAGCAGTCTGCGCTTGCGGCGGCGATAGGCCTCCCGATAGTCTGCGGCGCAGACGCTCAATTCCTTTTCCGGCCCGATGGGCTCGGGATCCGGCTCGGTCTCAGGCTCCGGGGAGGCGTACAACTGCTCGGTATCCTCCACCTTCCGGCGGGAGAACAGTCCGTGCCGGGGGTTGAGCAGGATCTCCTCCTGCTCCTCCATCACCGCATCCACCGTGCTGCCCACTACATCCGTCAGGGTGATGGGGCGCGGGGCGGGATACTCCTTTTCCAGTTTTTCCAGATCCACCGCCTGAGCCAGCAGTTTATCCCGTGCCTCCTGGCGGCCCCGGAGCGCCTCCTGTTCCCGCTCCTCGGCGGAGGACGGTTCTCCCGCCGCCTTTTTGAAGG
Organism: Oscillospiraceae bacterium; assembly: GCA_015068335.1. Taxonomy (GTDB): domain Bacteria; phylum Bacillota; class Clostridia; order Oscillospirales; family Oscillospiraceae; genus Oscillibacter. The sequence continues at coordinate 772 of SVKT01000075.1, forward strand.
GGCGCATCTTCCTGGGGGCAGGTCTGGCCGGAGGTTCCGCCGCGGCAGGCGCCGGCGTTTCCACGGACGGGGCAGCCTCCGGAGTGGGGTCTGCTTCCGCGGCGGCTTCCATAACCTCCCGCTCCACATCCCGCAGGATCTGCTGCTCCCGGCTGCCGCCGTACTCTGCCAGGATCTCTTCCAGTGAGTAATCGTCCGTCAGAACGGAATCCACCCGCGGCACGATGCCGTATTCAGTTGTTCCGTCCCGAAAATCCATTTGTTATCCTCTCTGTCGCACCGCTTCGTACAGCAAGATCGCCGCGGCGGCGGACGCATTCAGGGAATTCAGTTTGCCCCGCATCGGGATGCTGACCAAAAAGTCGCAGGTTTCCGCCGCCAGACGGGTCATCCCCTCGCCCTCGCTGCCGATGACGATGGCCGCCGGGCCTTTCAGGTCGGCGTCATACAGGGTGGTGTTGCCGTCAGCCGCCGTGCCGAAGACCCAGACGCCCTGCTTTTTCAGATCTTTCAGCAAACTGGGGATGTTGGCCACCCGCGCTACCGGCATATGCGCCACGGCGCCGGCGGAGGTTTTGGCCACCACGGCGGTCAATCCCGCGCTGCGGCGCTTGGGGATCACGATGCCGTGGGCGCCGGCGCACTCGGCGGTACGGATGATGGCGCCTAAGTTGTGGTGGTCGGTGATCTCGTCGCACACCACCAGCAGGGGCTTCTCCCCTTTCGCCGCGGCGGCTTCCAGAATGCTCTCCACGCTGACATATTCCCGCACCGCCGCCAGCGCGATGACGCCCTGATGGGCGTGGGTGCGGCTCATATTGTCCAGTTTCCGCTTGTCGGCGTCCACCACCACGATGCCGGCCGCTCTCGCCTTGGAGGCGATGTGGCCCAGGGTCTTGTCGGTCTCGCCTTTGAGAATATAGATCTTGTCGATCTGCTCGCCGGCGCGCAGCGCCTCGATGACGGCGTTGCGGCCCTCGATGATGCCGTCCGCCTCGGCGGTCAGGCTGTTTTTTTTCTGTTCATCCATTTATTCTTACCTCTGGCAAAGATTTTTCCATACTTAATAGGCAGTATATCACATCTGCGGCATACAATAAAGTGTGAATTTACAGAAACTTCACGAAAAAGACACAGCCCCGCCTTGTGAGCGGTCTGCTTTTATGATATACTCCTTATGCTTAAAAGACAGTCTTTTTCTCTGAAAGGAGCCAATATATGAACCCGAACAACCAAAAGAACGGAAAAGGCGGCCGAAACGGCGGAAAAAATTGGAGAGGTCTCATCTCTCTGCTCTGCTGGACGCTGCTGCTGACCACCATCATCAGTTACGCCGGAACCTATATGACCAGCGCCGGACACCAGGCCTCCAACGTGGAGATGGAATACAGCGAGTACCAGTCGCTGGTGACCGGCGGTCTGGTGGAGGGCGTGGACTTTGACACCAACGAGGCCATCCTCATCATCACCCCCGCCGACGGCTACGTCTACACCGACGAGGACGGCACCGCCTACACCAAGGAAACGGACGAGGACGGCAACGCCGTCTACCGCATCGCCGGCAAGGACCAGACCGCCTCCCTGCACTTCTTCACCGTGCAGATCGAGTCCAACGACGCCACCGTGGCCTTCCTGAACGCCCACGGCGTCACCCGCATCAACGAGGACTATGTGCCTCCGATGAGCCCGATCCTCACCTTCCTCATCAGCCTGCTGCCCTTCGTGGTCATCCTGCTGGGTATGACCGTGTTTATGAACCTGATGGCAAAGCGCGGCGGCGGTATGGGCGGCATCGGCGGCGTGGGCAAGGCCAACGCCAAGGTGTATATGGAGAAGTCCACCGGCGTCACCTTCCGCGACGTGGCCGGTCAGGACGAGGCCAAGGAATCCCTCACCGAGATCATCGACTTCCTCCACAACCCCGGCAAGTACACCGAGATCGGCGCCAAACTGCCCAAGGGCGCGCTGCTGGTGGGCCCTCCGGGCACCGGCAAGACCCTGCTGGCCAAGGCTGTGGCCGGCGAGGCGAAGGTCCCCTTCTTCTCCATCTCCGGTTCCGACTTCGTGGAGATGTTCGTGGGCGTGGGTGCCAGCCGTGTCCGCGACCTGTTCAAGGAGGCCGCCAAGGTGGCCCCCTGCATCGTGTTTATCGACGAGATCGACACCATCGGCAAATCCCGTGACGGCGGCCGTCTGGGCGGCAACGACGAGCGGGAACAGACGCTGAACCAGTTGCTGTCCGAAATGGACGGCTTCGACCCCACCAAGGGCATCATCCTGCTGGCCGCCACCAACCGGCCCGAGGTGCTGGATCAGGCGCTGCTGCGCCCCGGCCGCTTCGACCGCCGCATTACCATCGACCGTCCCAATCTGGCCGGCCGTATCGCCACCCTCCACGTCCACACCCGCAACATCCGTCTGGCGGAGGATGTGGATCTGAAAAAGGTGGCGCTGGCCACCGCCGGCTGCGTGGGCGCCGACCTTGCAAACCTTGTCAACGAGGCTGCCCTCCGCGCCGTCCGCAAGGGACGCAAACTGGTGACCCAGGAGGATCTGCTCGCCGCCTTCGAACTGGTCATCGCCGGCACGGAGAAAAAGGGCAGCGTCCTCACCGAGTTTGAGAAAAAACTGGTGGCCTACCACGAAGTCGGTCACGCAATGGTGGCCTACAAGCAGAAAAACGCCGAGCCCGTGCAGAAGATCACCATCGTCCCCCACACCCAGGGCAGTTTGGGCTACACCCTGCTGATGCCCGAGGAGGACAAAACCGAACTGCGCACCCGGGACGAACTGATGGGCCGCATCGCCGTGTCTATGGGCGGCCGCGCCGCAGAGGAAGTGGTGCTGAACACGATGACCAACGGCGCCGCCCAGGACATTCAGGACGCCACCGCCGTGGCTCGCAATATGGTGGCGATGTTCGGTATGAGCGACGAGTTCGGTATGATGGCGCTGGCCTCCCGCCGCAGCCAGTATCTGGACGGCGGCTACGGCATCGACTGCGCACAGGACACCGCCGCCCGGATGGATCAGGCCGTGAAGTCCATTCTGGACAAGTGCTACGCCGACGCTGTGGAGATCCTCCGCTCCAACCGGGAGGATATGGACAAAGTGGTGGCCTACCTGATGGAGAAGGAGACCATCACCGGCGGCGAAATGGTGGCCATCATCGAGGGCCGCGACCCCGCTCTGGTGGAAAACCCCTACGCCTCCACCCTACCCCGCTCCAATGACATTGAAGCGCCCGCCAAGAAGGTGCATATGGTCTCCCAGAAGATCGAGGCGCCTGAGGCTGCGGAAACGCCCGCAGACAACACGTCCGCACCGGCCCAGCCCGCAGAGGGCGCCCCCGCTGCCAAGCCCGCTGCCGAAGCCCCCGCAGAGGAGACCCCCGCCGATGACGAGACCGACGGCACCCGGGCGTGACACCCCCAACCAATCAAAACAGTCCCATCAAACAAAGCAGCCCCGCGCCGAAAGGCGCGGGGCTGTTCTTTTTGTTTCGGGTCTGCGTCCGTTCGTCAGGCTGCGGACAGGGCCACGCGTCTGACCATCACAGCGGCAAGCAAACCGATGACGATGCCCGCCAGCGTACCGCTGAGCAGCAGGAACGGGATGTAGTATTTCAACGCGGTGGTGCCCATCACGATGCAGGCCATCGCGATCTGTCCCATATTGTGCATCACGCCGCCACAGACGCTGACGGCCACATAGGAAAAGGCCTTGCAGCGTTTGAGCAGCACCATACTCACAAAACTCACCACAGCGCCGGCGACGCTGTAAAGCAGGCTGACGCCGTTGCCGAACAGCAGTCCCACCAGAAACACACGGGTCAGGGAGACCACCGCCGCGTATTTCCAGCCCAGTTTATACAGGATGAACACCACGGCGATGTTGGCAAGCCCCACCTTGACGCCGGGGATGGCCACCATAGCCGGGATCTGGCTCTCTACGAACGAGAGGATCATAGCAAGAGTCACAGCCAGGGACAGCAATGCCAGTTTGGATGCTTTCAAGCCACTTCCTCCTTTTCTTTCGTCAACTGACCAGGTCCACAGCGCTGTCTGCGCCGTAGACGGTGACGGTCAGTTTGTTGGGCAGGCAGGTGATGCACTGGCCGCCGCTGCGGACCTTGCCCTGCTTGACGCAGAGATCGTCCGGGCAGTCGGCCTCGCTGATCCACGCCGCGCCGTCCGCGATGACCAGAATATTGCTGCCGCCGTTGAGGGGGTAAGTGCCCTCCTGTTCCAGAGAATAGGACGCCACCTCCACACCGTCCACACAGACGCGGACGCCGGCGCCCTCCTCCTGCCCCAAAGACAGGAACAGGAAGAGGATGGCGGAAAGCAGCAGCAAACCGGCCACCAGCAGAAGATCCCACTTATGTGTTCTGCGCTGTTCCATCAAAATGCGAACAGGGCCAGGGACACGATGGCGGCGGCCATCAGGTAAACAGGCAGGCCACGGAAGGCCTGGGGCACATAGGCTTCCTCAATGCGGGAGCGGACGCCGGCAAACACCAGCAGCGCCAGCAGGAAGCCCAGACCTGCCGCCAGAGCGGACAGCAGCGCTTCGCCGAAGGGGGCGGCGGCGTTGTTGACGCACACGCCCAGCACGGCGCTGTTGAGCGCCACCAGCGAAAACCAGACGCCCAGAGGCTTTTTGCACAGAGCCTTGGCAGCGGCGCCCACCAGAGAGGCCACAGCCACGATGATCGTCACAAACACCAGCGTTTGGAGATAGTCCAGACCGCAGGGGGCCAGAACGAAGGTCTGCACGGGCCAGATCACCAGCACGGACAGCACCATAACCACGGTCACGGCAAGGCCGGTCACGGCGGACTTGACCGTTTCTTTGGAGGCGCCCAGCATCGTGCTGACGCCCAGGTAACTTTGCAGCGCATAGTTGCTGGTCAGCACGCCGGCCAGAAGGATCGCAAACAGATTTTCCATTATTCGTCGACCTCCTTATTGCAGCAGTCACAGCAGCCGATGCCGGCGGCGGCGCAGGCAGCGCCCTTGCCCTCGGCCTTCTTACCGAACAGATTGCCCACCACGGCAGCCACAAAACTGTACACGATGAAGCCGCCGGGAGCCTTGGTCAGCGCGGGGATGCGGTAGTTTGCCAGGGCGGCAATGTCCTTGCCGGCGAAACTGCCGCTGCCCAGCACCTCGCGGAAGAAGGCCACAACCACCAGCACAACGAGGAAGCACACTCCGGTCTTCACGGCGCCCTTCACAGCGGCGCCGACGCCGGCGTCAGCGCCGTCCTCGGCGTTGGCGAAGACCACCAGATCCACGGCAGCCACGGCAATGTAGATGCCCAGCATCTGATAGATCTCGGGCAGGAAGGCGTTCATCAGCATCTGCACGATGGACACGAAGCCCGCGATGATGATGAGATACGCGGGGATCTTTGCGCGCTCGGGGATGGCCTTGCGCAAGGCGGCGATCACGACGCCGGAGAGCAGCAGAACGGCCAGCAGGGCCGCGCCCATACCCAGCGCGCCCAGCACATTGGTGGTGGCGCCCATCGCAGGGCAGGCGCCCAGAAACAGGATCAGCAGCGGATTTTCAGCAATGACGCTGCGCAGATTCTTGTTTTCACTCATACGTTGGCACCTCCGTTCTCCACAGTCGCCTGATAGGCGGCAAAGATGTCGCGGGTCGCGGTCTTCACAGCCTCGGAGGTGATGGTGGCGCCGGAGATCAGCGCCTGCTCACCGGTGAAGGTTTCCGCGGTCAGACCGTTGAAGCCGGCCTTGTAGGCAGGCTCGTCCAGGGTATAGCCGGAGAAGTACTCCGCGTGGATGATCAGTTCCTCGGCAGTCATACCCACGATGGCGCCGCTCTCATCCAGCACATAGTATACGGCGGAGGGAATGTTGTCATACGCGTAACTGCGCGCCACGAAGCCGTAGTACACCGCGTCGCCCTGCTTCATCTCGAAGCCGGTGGTGACGGAACTGAACACGCCTTCCAGCGCCAGTTCGGTGCATTCCGTGGTGTCGGGCAGCAGACGCTGCAAGCGGGCCAGATCGGCCTCGGCAGTGTCCTTGGCATTGGCCACAGCGTGGACCTTGGCCTCCTCGGCCAGCGCGGCGTACTGGGCAGTCACGTCGCTGCCCTCCACGTCCAGCACGCGGACGGAGCCCTTGCCGTTGCAGATGGCCAGCACGGAGCCCTCGCCGGCATTCATAATGTAGGCGAAACTGACGCCGTTCTTGGCTTTCAGGATGGTCTGGATGCTGCCGGTGCCCTCCATCTCCTCATACTGACCGACGCCAACGTTGTTGGCAAGGCCGGGATGGGCGGTGAGCGCCAGTTCGGTGAGGATCTGGGCGTCGCTCTTGACGCCGGCGGAGATCATCGCGTTGTTCACCAGAGCGGTGAAGCCGTCGGCCACCGCATCGCGGAAGGCCACGGAGGAATAGGTGCAGCCGGCCACCACGCCCACATCGGCCAGGGTGGAATCCTGACCCAGGAAGGTGGTGGGGTACTCGGCGCCGAAGTCCTTGGTCTCGGGGTAGGCGTCCAACTGGATGCCGATGATCTTGCCCTCGGCGTCCACGCCCAGGGTCAGTTCGATGGCGTCGCCGGTGTAGCCCTTGGTGGTGGACAGTTTCAGGGCGTAGCCCATACCGGAGGTTTCGGTATAGATGGCCTGCACGGTCTCGGGCACGTCTGCCAGCACGGTCTCCACGCTGCCGTCGGCGGCGTAGACCTGCTCGAAGTTCTCGGCCTCGGGCATCACGGCGAACAACGGCGCGAAGGCGCCGGCGGCATTGTTGCTCTCGATGATGGGGCCGGTGACGGTGTTCAGACCCAT
>SVKT01000076.1 GCA_015068335.1 Oscillospiraceae bacterium
CGACGCCGAAGGGCGCGATGAAGTTGCCGTCCGACGCGCCGCCGGTGACGATGCACTGCACCTCCTGCCCCACCTCTCCGCCGGCGATACGCAGTTGTTCCAGCAGCGCCTGGGTGGCGGCGTGGGGCTCCATCGCGGGGCGGTCAGAGACCAGTTCGATCTCGATGCGGGTGCGGGGATCAAAGGGACTGGTGCGCATCCGCTCCACCACGGCGTCCAGCCCGGTGCGGGCCTCGGCACTCAGGAAGCGGGCGCCCACGGACATCTCGGCAAGGTCGGGGATGGCGCCGTTTCTGGATTCGCCGTGCAGGCGGGCGATATTCACCGTGGTGCCGGCGGCATAGTCGTTCAGCGCGCTCAGTTCCACCGCCCAATGGGCCAGTTCCACGATGGCGTTGGCGCCCTTTTCCGGCTCCGCGCCGGAGTGGGCGGGAACGCCGTGGCACTTGATGCGGTAACTGGGGCCGCCCTTGCGGTGGTGGACGAACTCCTCCTTCGCTCTGCCCGGCTCAAACACGAAGCAGTACTTTGCGTGACGGGCCAGGGCCTCGAAATAACTGCGGGAGTAGCCGGAGAGGGTCTCCTCGTCGCTGTTGAAGGCCACGCGGAAGCGGAAGTTCCAGCCGCCGTCGGTCTGCATCGCCCGCAGCAGATACCACACCAGCAGACAGCCGCCCTTGCAGTCCACACAGCCGGGGCCGTGGCCGATACCGTCCTCATCCACGGTAAAGGGCCATTCCTCTGCCGTACCCACAGGGAACACGGTGTCCATATGGGCTACGAAGATGACGTCGATGTCCTCGTCATCGCTGTTGGACGCCAGCAAAAAGGGTGCGAAATCATTGTCCTGATACCGCAGGATCTGGGTTTTCAGACCCAGCGCGCGGAAGCGCTCCTCGAAAAAGGCAGCCATAGCGTTGGTGCCGGGGGCATTGTGTTTGCCGCTGTCGATGGCGCAGATGGTTTTCAGGTCTTCCAGATATTCTTTCAGGTCAAACTGTTCCATAAGGCACCTCACAGATTGGCGATAAATGCACGGATCTCCTGCAAGCCGTCCAGCACACCCAGTTCGATCTCGTTTGTCACGGAGGAGTAGGCGGGCAGCACGGCCAGTTTCCCGGCCGCGGCGGCGTCGTCGCGGTTGAGGGGCGTCACGTTGCAGGGTTCCAGCGCCGCCACATAGTCGTGGGACTTCATATACTTCCACTGGAAGAAGTTGGGGAGATTCTTCGTGTCGTAAGCCACGTAGACGCCCAGTTCCAGCCGCTCGTTGTACAGCACGCCGCAGGCCCGGTCGCCGCTTTGGGTCTCATTGAAAAACAGTTCCTGGGGCCGCCCGTCCTCCGGCTCCGTCATATGGATGGAGTCGGCAGAGCCTTCGATGGCCGGGCTCTGGATCATTTTGGTGGTGCGCACCAGACTGTCGCCTTGCAGCAGGGGATAGCCGAAGTTGAAGTGATAGAGCAGCATATAGGGCTCGTCCTCGGCCTCGTGGTTGGTGATGACATCACGCAGGCGGATGACCTTCTCATCCATTCCGGTCTCGATGGTGCGGCGGATGGAAAGATGGCGGCCGAAGATCTGGGCCTGATGCACCTCACCCTCTGCCCGCAGCACATAGCGTTCACCCTCCCAGCGGGCGGTGGTGCCGAAGGAGGACGCCGGGATGTTGGAAATGCGGCCGTGGGTGGGATAGTTTCCGCCCTGCACCGCCTGATCGCCCACGTTATCCAGACCGCAGGTGACCAGCGCGCCGGCCGCCCACTGCTCGGTAAATTCGCTGTCAAAGGGATTGAAGGCGTGGGGGGAGGAAAGGCCGTTTTTCCCCAGGAATGCCAGATTCACGCCCTTGTAGGACAGGTCATAGAGGTCCATACAACGGTCGGGCATCACGGAGAAGCGCAGTCCGGCGGCGTTATGAAATTCCGCCATCCGGATCCCCTGTCCCCGGCCCCGCAGCAACTGCGCCTCACGAATGCCGGCCAGTTGCTCCACATTGCCGACTTTTTTCAGCAGTTCAATATTCATAGTACTCTCCTTATCCGATGGTCACAACATCAAAGCCCATCATACGGCCGAAGGCTTCCAGTTCCGCCACGTCCACATCGTAGACGAGGGCGGAGTGGTGGGTGCCGCCCTCCATAGAGTAGGCTTTGAGGAAGGCGGGCAGGGGCAGGTTGGGCTTGAACCAGCCCTGGGTGGCATAGCGGTAGGCGCCGTCTTCCATACCCTCGTCCAGCAGTTCGCCGGGGCACAGGACCATCGTGAAGCCGTCGTTCATCGGCGCCAGATTGACAATGGTGGCCTTGCCCTCGCGGAAGCAACTGTACATCGCCACGGTGTTGCCGCAGGAATTGTAATTGAAGGGGCAGTCCTTGATGATGGGCTTCCACTTGGCCAGTCTGGGGCTGCTCTCGCCCATATGACTGAGCAGCAGCACGTCACGCTCCCAGTCGGGGCAGAACATCTCGGTAAAGGTGGCGGCGGGATAGACGGCGGACAGCGCGCCCACAAGGCCCGCGGTCAGCACATCGCCCTCGCCGGCGTACCCCAGCCCACGGCCCAGGATCTTGCAGCACTCGGGGAAAGGCATCTTGGGCATACCGCACTCGTCCAGCGTCAGGAAATTGACGGTGCAGGCGGTCATCCGGTTGTCCTCCATCCACTTGCGCAGGGCAAGACCTGCCTTGGTGGCCATCCGGTAGTCTTCCTGCCAGTTGACCTCCACGGTGAACTGCGCGGCGTCCAGCGCCAGTTCGGCGTCCACGTCCGCCTCCGTGACCTGCGCCAGATACCGTTCCGCCACGTCGGGCGTCATATAGAACACCTCGGCGCCGACGTCCTTCCTGTAACGCTCATCGGAGATGAGGAAATCGCCCATACCGGTGAAACTGCCGCCCACGGAGCCGACTCTTGCGTTCTGATAGGCCTGTCTGACGGCGGCGGCACGGCACATAGCCACCGTTTCGGCAATGACGCCGCTGTGCAGCGCGTGGCCGGCGCAGAGGTAGTAGGGCTTACCGTGGCGTTTGAGCAGGCTGCACATATCTTGCACGCCGTGGATGCCGTGGTTGGCGTCGATGCCGTCCCGCTCCGCCGCCATAGACAGCAGGCCGTAGTCCGGCGTGGTATCCAGCACCACGATGGGCGCGTTCAGCGACAGCAGCGCATCAATGGATTCCAGAGAGGGAGAATAGGCCAGATGCTGGGTAATGACAGCGGCCACGCCGGCGTCGTTGAACTTCTTCGCGGCGGCGTCAAACTCGCTTTTAAGACGGCAGACCTCGTCCGCCATCACGATTTCCAGCCCCTGCTCTTCCAGCATTTTCACCAGTTTCTCCATATAGGCGACCATCGGGTCGCGGTAATGGGGATCGTCGTCATCGTACAGTTTGATATACAGCGGCAGGTATCCGACTTTGATCTTACACATAGCAATCTCTCTCCTTTTAGCCGTAAATGGATTTCCGGGCGCCCTCGATGAGGTCCGCCGCGTTGTTGTGCATAATATCTTCCACATCCTTGCGGGTCAGGCCCAGGGTCTCGCAGGCGCGTTTGAGGGACAGCAGTTCCTCATACGCGAAGAAGGTGATGGACTCGGCCTCCTCCGCCGTGACCTCCCGCAGATGGGAGTCCTGACTGGGGTCGCCGTAGAGGCCGGGGGGGATCAGATTGATGTAGGTGCCGTTTTCGATGATACGGCGGCAGCGCATCCGCAAAATGGGCATATCCGTGCCGAACATCACGTGCTTTGCGCCTGCGTGGCGCAGCACCTCGGTGATGGCGTATTCGCAGGAGTTTGCGGTGAAGTCGTACATCAGGTCGGGCGCCTGATCCAGCAGATCAAAGGCGTCGCCCACGTCCTCCGGCGTGTAGGCGCGGCCGATATGGGCAATGATGAGCCGCACGTTGGGGAACTCCCGCTTGATCTCCAAAATCTGGTGCAGATTCACAGGGTCTTTCAGCCGCCCCGGCCGGGGGATGTGCAGCATCACGATGCCGCCCAGTTCGTCCATCCGTTTGAGTTGGTGCTTGGGGAAGAAATCGAAAATGCGGATCTCCGCCTCCGGCACATACTTCGGCGCCAGATCCAGATAGGACTTGATGCCTAAGAAGCCGCCCTCGCGCATCTTCCGCTCCACCTCGTCGGCGGTCTCCTCGGGATGGCTGTAATACAGCGCCGGGAAGCCGGACTTCCGGGAACTTTCCGCCACGTAGTCGTTATTGGCGGCGGAACCGTTAGTGTCGTTGAAGATCAGGGCTTTGACGTCCTTGCCGGGGAACATCAGGCGATAGGTCTCCTGCAAGTCCTCGATGCTGTTGTCCTTCGCCACCAGGGACGGCCAGGTGACCGTGCGCTTGACTTCCTCGGGGTCGGGCTCCGCCTTGTCGATCAGTTCGTCCAGCCACACGTGGGTATGGACGTCCAGGATCTGATCCGGCAGGAAATCCCGCAATTCTTCTTCGTATACCTTTTTATCGTATGCGGTCACTTCAAAAAGAGCCATCTATGACACTCCTTCCCTCTGCGTGCGTCACAGGTCGTAGGCAGCGCCCAGCGCCCCGGCGATCTTCTTATAGGCGGCGTACCATTCGTCATACCGGCGGACGGCCTCGGGATCGGGCTGCAAAACCTGTTCGTCCACAGCCAGAGCACGGTAGCCCTCCTCTGCGTCCCGGTAGATGCCGCAGCCCACGCCGGCCAGGATCGCCGCGCCTACACAGGCCAGATCCGCCACAGCGGGGATGCGGATGGGCAGCCCCGTGATATTGGCAGCCAGCGAACACCACAGCGGACTCTTGGAGGCGCCGCCGGAGAGTTTCAGCCCGTCGGCGGAGGGCTTCGTCTGAAAGCGTTCCAGCATCCAGCGGGTCTGGAACACCACGCCCTCCATCACAGCACGGGCAAGGTCATATCGGTCGTGAGCCAGGTCCAGTCCCACAAAGGTGCCCTTCTGGAAGTCTTTCTCCCCGTTCATCCGGCCGGAGAAGGGGAAGAAAAACAGTCCGTCCTCGGCGGCCTTACGGCGGGAGACCTCTTCGTTGATGGCGTCGTAGGAGACCGGCTCGCCCCCATCCACCGCCAGATTCTTTCTCCACCATTCCAGACACACGCCGCCGGAGGAGAGCGACGCCAGCGAGCCCCACATACCGGGCGTGGCCGCAATGGACTGATCCAGCCCCGTTTCAAAGGCGGGTCGGTCGCCGATGGCCGTCACCACCCACGCCGTACCGGAGCCGATGAGGATGTCGCCGGGTTTATTGGCGCCGGCGCCCAGCGCCACGGCATACTGATCGTGGGCGCCTGCCACCAGCACAGCGCGGGTGGTCAGTCCCAGTTCGGCGGCCGCCTGCGCTGTCAGGTTGCCGATCACATCGCCGGAGCGGACGATTTTCGGCAGTTGCGCCTCGGTGATGCCCGCAAAGTGGAGGATCTTTTCATCGTAGCAGCCCCTGCGGATGTCGCACAACTGGTTGATGCCCGCGTCGGACAGATCCACCGCCGCGATGCCGGTCATCTTTTTGGAAATATAATCCGGCACGGTGAGGAACATATCGGTTTTGGCAAAGAGTTCCGGCTCGTTGTCCCGCATCCAGCGGATCTGCAACGCAGGCAACTGCGGATCCAGTTGCCAGCCGCTCATCTCGTACATTCCCTTTGCGTCGCCCACCTCTTTCAGGTACGCCTCTCTCTGGGCGCCGCAGCGCAGGTCATTCCACACGATGGCAGGCCGGACAGCACGGAGTTCCTCATCCACCGGCACCACGGTGCCGCCCTGCAAAGACAGGGAGATGGCCGCAACGCCCTCAGCAACATCAGGAGCGGCGCAGACCTCGCGCACCGTTTCGCACACGGCGCGCCACCAGTCCTCGGGATCCTGCTCGCTGTAACCCACCTGCGGCGCAGAGGTTTCGTAAGAGCGATAGGCGTGCCCCAGAAGGTCGCCGACGGCGGAAAACAGCAGGGTCTTCGTGCCGGTCGTGCCCACATCGATGCCCAAAATGTACTGTTCCATACCAATCCTCCTAACGATAATTATCTATTTTAAGTGTACTCCCGTTTTTTGCACCCGTCAATAAAATTTTGACCGTTTCGGTCAAAACTGGCGCATTTTGTTCCACCAGCCACTGAGGGGACGTTCTCGCCCGCCGGACACAGAAAAGCCGCCTGTCCGGATGGACAGGCGGCAAAGCGTGATTCAAATTATTCCCACTCGACAAATTCAAGTATATGAGGAAGTATTTCTCTTGAATTTACAGGTAAAATATTCGCAAATTTGCTAATATTTTACCTGCTATTTTCGGCTGTCAATTTTCTTAGTATCAAAATAGTATCACAAGAGGCTGGAAAATGCAACAGAATTATGTGGAGCTCTACATAATTCTGTAACCTTCTTTGCTGTGGTGTATCAAGTAATCTTACTGAACATATGGCGCACCTTGTCCAGGCGGCTGTTTGGACGGCGGGGCTGGATGACCGGCTCGCCGACAGCGGCCTGATACCCTTTCAGTTCTGTAAGACATACGCTCCGCCCGTTGGTGTAAAAGGCCAGATCAGTACGGTATGCCTGTATATAGCGGGCGGGAATTTCGCCAGTAAAGACAACTTCATCCTTTTTTACCTGGGCCGTTTCGATAGCGGCACAGTATTTTGGCGCATCGTGATAAGCCCTGGAAAGGTATTCCTGGGGCGCATAGAGGGTGAACGAGAGATAAGGTTCCAGCAACTGCGTTCCTGATTTCTTCAATGCCTGTTCCAATACAATCGGGGCCAATGAGCGAAAATCCGCCGGCGTGCTGACCGGGCTATAATAAAGCCCGTATTCAAAGCAAATCTTACAGTCCGTTACGTTCCAGCCGCACAAGCCTTGTTCCAGCCCGTAACGGATACCATCCATGACAGCGTTTTGAAAACTCTGGTTCAAGTATCCCAGGGAAACCCGGCTCTCGTATTGTACACCGGAGCCAAGCGGGAGCGGCGTAACAGACAGTCCGATGGATGCCCAAAATGGGTTGGGCGGCACCTCAATATGGATAGTGTGGCTGGCTGCTTTGAGCGGCCGCTCTAAATAAATGACGGTAGGTTCCTTCACCGCTGTTTCAATCTTGTACTTTTCTGCCAGCAAAGCGGAAACAACCTCCAACTGCACCCGGCCCAAAAAAGAAAGAATGATCTCATGGGTGATGGAATCCACCTCGTAGCGCAAAAGCGGGTCAGTATCCGCAATTTGCGTAAGAGCGTCCAGCAGCCGTTCTCTTTGCGCTGCCGTTTTCGGCGTGATCGTCGTCCGCAGCATGGGGAGGGGGGCATCGCACCACCTTTCACGAGGAAGCCGGGTGTTGTCCCCTAATACGTCGTTTAATCCCACGCTGTCGCTGGGAAGGATGACAATTTCGCCCTTGTGGGCGGTGTCTGTCCGAACAATCTCCCCTTTGGATGGAATACGCATCTCTGTGATTTTCAGCTTTTCTCTCCCGGCCAGGGCCACCGTATCCCGCAGGCGCAGCGTTCCGCTGTATAGCCGCAGATAGAT
>SVKT01000077.1 GCA_015068335.1 Oscillospiraceae bacterium
CTTGCCGCAGTCCTTGCAGTAGACCACGGGGATGGGCAGACCCCACTTGCGCTGACGGGAGATGCACCAGTCGGTACGCTCGCGGATCATACTCTTCATACGGTCGATACCCCAGCCGGGCAGCCAGCGCACATCGTCACAGGCGGCGCAGGCGTCATCCTTGAAGGCGTCCACGGAGCAGAACCACTGGGGCGTAGCACGGAAGATGATGGGGTGCTTGCAGCGCCAGCAGTGGGGATAACTGTGGACGATCTCCTCGGAGGCAAACAGCGCGCCAGACTCCTTCATATCCGCCAGAATGACGGGGTTGGATTCCTCGGTTTTGAGACCGGCGTACTTACCGGCATAGTCGGTATGGCGGCCCTGGTCGTCCACGGGCACCACCATCTCCATACCGTAGCGGCGGCAGGTCTGATAGTCGTCCGCGCCGAAGCCGGGAGCGGTATGGACGCAGCCGGTACCGGAGTCCATCGTGACGTAGTCAGCGTTCACCAGACGGCTGGTCTTGGGCAGGAAGGGATGGTCGGCCAGCATATTCTCGAAGAACTGACCGGGATGGGTCTCCACGATCTCGTAACTCTCCACGCCGCCGACGCGCATAACCTTGTCGCACAGCGCCTCGGCCACGATGTAGACCTCGCCGTTATCGTTGTTGCGCACCAGCGCGTAGGAATCCACGGGGTGCAGGGCGATGGCCAGGTTGCCGGGCAGGGTCCAGATGGTGGTGGTCCAGATGACGAAGAACAACTTGGCCTTGTCATAGGCAGCCAGTTTGCCGCAGTCGTCGTTCATCGGGAACTTCACATACACGGTGGTGCAGGGGTCGTCCTTGTATTCGATCTCGGCCTCGGCCAGGGCGGTCTCGTCGTGGGCGCACCAGTACACAGGTTTGAGGCCCTTGTAGATGTAGCCGCGCTTGTACATCTCACCGAAGACCTTGACTTCCTCGGCTTCGAAGGAGGGGTTCATCGTCAGGTAGGGGTTCTCCCAGTCGCCCACAACGCCCATACGCTGGAAGCCCTTCATCTGGATGTCCACATACTTCTGGGCGTAGGCGTGGCAGGCAGAACGGAACTCGGGCACGCTCATCGCCTTGTGGTTGAGTTTCTGCTCCTTGATGATGGCGGACTCGATGGGCATACCGTGGTTATCCCAGCCGGGGATGTAGGGGGTGTAGTAGCCCCGCATCGCGTAGGAGCGGACGATCATATCTTTCAGGGTCTTGTTCATCGCGTGGCCCATATGGGGGTTGCCGTTGGAGAACGGAGGGCCGTCGTGCAGGGAGAAGCGGGGCTTGCCCTCGTTCTTCTTCAACATCTCGTTGTAGATGTCCATTTCCTGCCAGCGCGAGAGCATCTCCGGCTCGCGCTTGGGCAGACCCGCGCGCATCGGGAACTCGGTCTTGGGCAGATTGATGGTCTGGTTGTAGTCCATAATTTGCACTCCTTTTATTCTAAATGGTTTTGATAACAAAAAAACAAACACCTTGCCTCTATCAAGAGACAAAGTGCCAATACACTCTGCGGTACCACTCTCGGTTGCCGTTTCCTTGCGGAAACGACCGCTTATCGCCTGCCGTCACAGGCTGATGCTGTAACGGGCATCAATCGTCCAAACCTACTCGCGTCGTCTTTCAGCCGGAGGCTCCAAGGTGATTTTCACGCTCCGTTTCTCTCCGCCTTACACCGACCGACGGCTCTCTTCGCAGAAACCAAAGGGTTACTCGTCCTTATCTACGCCAAAATGTTCAATTACCGGATTATCATATCACGTTTTTGCCGTTTGTCAACGGAATTTCTTCGATTTTCCTCATTTCTGTGTTGCGCAGCGCCCCTCAGACAAAAAGGCCGGCCCTTTCGGGCCGGCTCTGTTTGTTACTGATACCGGTACTGCGATCCGGTGTACTGGTCCACGCAGCGGAAGAACATCTCCCTGCTGCGGAACTCCATCATCTGGCAGCCTTCCTCCTCGTGGAAGGATACGATGCGGCGGACGTGGTCCACCCACACACGGAACACCTGATCTTTGTATACGGTCTTTTCCATAAGAGAAAGGCTCCTTTCGTTTGAATCGGGTCTGCTTATTAGACGGCAGACGCGGCAGTTTTGTTGCAGAAAATTCCCAAAAATCCGGAACTGCAATTATTGTTCCTCTTGTGCAGCCACACTTGCCGCCACATCCGCGCGAAACGCATCCCACGCCTGCGGCTGCTCCACATAATACAACGGGCAGCGCTTGCCGGTGACGTCGTAATGGCGGATGACGTCCTCCGCCGGATCCAGATCGAACTGCCGGCACAGCCACGCCGTCAGTTCCACGGTCCGCGCATAGGTGACCGGGGAAAAGACGCCCGTTTCATCGCTGTGGCAAACTTCAACGGCCACCGTGTCGCCGTTGCGGTCATTGGAGGCGTAGGCGATCTCCGTCAGGGGGATGCACTGAACCACCTCGCCTTCCAGTCCCACGATGAAGTGGCTGCTGGCGTAAGTCTTATCCCGCCCCAGCGCCAGAGATGCGAAGTAATTGCGGTTGGCCTGCGCCGAGGTGCCGGGGTTGCCTACATAATGGATGACGACTCCTTTAATGTTCCTCAGGGTGCTGCCGGGCCGGGAATAGCGGTTTCTGGGCAGCAGGTCCTCTGTCACATAGTCCGGCACCGGCACGCCCGCCGCTTCCGCGCCCGCCCCGCCTGCAAGGCGGAGCACCAGCAGCACGCCGTTGGCCGCTATCAGCGCGGCCAGCACGCACAGCAGAACGAATTGAGGCCGGAGCCGCCGTCTTTTGTGCGCTTCCATCTCAGCCGCCGGTGACATAGACCGCGGTGGGGCCGTCGGCGCCGCCGATGATGCCGATGGAGGAGGATTCGCTCACCGCGCCGGAAATAATTTCCTCCACTCTGGGGGCAGAATTGGGATCATAGGACGTCATATCGTATATGTCCTCATAGGCAATGCCGTACTTCTCCATAAGTTCGGCCATTTCGTCCTTCGCGCCGGTGCCCTCGTACCGCTCGGGATACAACTGCACATAGGTCACCAACTGCTCCGGCGTCACCAGTTCCAGCGCCAGCAGGGCGCCGACGGTGTTGCTCATACCCGGACGGATGTTGAGGTCCAGATAATCGTGCCGGGTGTAATCCACATTGTTTTCGTCCACGGCATTCTTCACGAATTCCAGAGAGAGGCTGATCGCGTATTCCGTGCCGTTGCTGCGGCCGAACCAGTCATAGGTGCCCCACGTGCCGGCCTTGGCGTCCAGACACAGGGCTTCCCAGAGGGCGCGGGCCTCGCGGTCGCTGAGGGAGAAGCCCTCCTGTCCTTTTTCCACATACAGATTGCCGCTCACCACGGCAAAGCCGCTGTTGTCGTCGTGGAGCCGCTTGGCCTTCATCTCACTGCCGTTCACCAGCCGGTCCAGCGCAAAGTCGTAGGTAGCGGGGTCGTCGATGCGGTCGGGGTACACCACCAGAGAATAGCGGCGGGAGAGGGTGGTGCCGTTGCGCAGCCGGTAGGTAAGGCGGACGTTGGTGACAGCGTGCTGATTGTCGATGCCGCGCTCGTCATAGGCCCGGGCGGCGTATTCCGCATCCTGGGCGATGGCCAGATGCACGGCACGCACCTGTTCCAGCAGTTCGTCCTCCTGCCCGGGATAGAAGGTGTAGTTGTTGCCGGCGGCGTAGAAGGTCACTTCCTCCACCTCGCGAATCTTCGGCACGCGCTCCTCCACGCCCAGCAGGTCGAAGTCCAGCACGCAGCAGACCGCCGCGGCAAACACGGCCGTGGCCGCCAGCCCTTTCAGGCTGCCCCGGAACACCCGGAGGGACTTTGCCAACAGCATACTGGCGGCGTAATAGCCGATGGCGCCGGAGATCAGCATACATACGGTCATCGGAACGGCATCATAGTACTTGCCGAACTGGAAGCCGCGCCAGAAAATCTCATACAGGGCAACACCGCCCAGCAGCGCCGCGCAGATCGTAACGCCCCAGCGGAACACCGGCTTCATCCAGCCCACAGACACCACATCGCCGGCGCTCTCGCTGCTGCGGCGGCTGTACAGCAACCACGCCGCGCCCAGCAGCGCCAGACCCGCCAGTGCATAGACGGCGATGAGCCAGCCGTTTTCCAGCGTAACGGCGGAGATCTCGGTCTTCCAGTAACCGCCGAGGTGGCGGTTGGCGTCTTCGATGAACCGCTCGGTATACTCGGTTCTGCTGCGGACGTGGTTGATCAGGTACACCGTGGGAGAAAGCCACTCCACCGCGCCGGTATACTCGCCGGACACACCGAACAGGAAGCCCCGCGCGAACAGGCACACCAGCGCATCCATTCCCACCGCCAGGAAGTGGAAGATGAAGTACAGCACCGGCATAGCAAAGAGGTTGCCGGTGATGAAGGCCACCACCGTGGCGGAGGCGAAGTAGAACAGGCTCTCGGCGATAACGGCCAGAATGGTCACAAGGAGGCCCACCGGCTCAAAGCCGCCGAAGCAGGAAAAGACCAGGACCGCCAGCGCACCGGTGACGACGTAGGGAATGGCCATCATCGTCATACCGGAGAGGAAATTGGTGATGAACAGACCCTCCCGGCGGATGGGCAGCGTGTGCATCATACCGGTGCTGCGGGGATTGAACAGATAACTCCACACGGCAACGGCCACCAGAATGGCATAGATCAGAGAAATGATAGGCACAGCCACCGTCACCGTGCTGTAATAGACCTCCCTGACCGACAGGGCGTTCATCCGGCTGTCATTGTAGCGCAGCAGTTCCATCAGCACCGCCAGCGGGAACAGCGCACCCACGAAGGAGGGCGCGGCCCACAGCGGCCAGAATCGGGTCAGGTTCTTGCGAAACAGCGTTTCATTAAAGAACGATCTCTTTGACAGCATAGTCCACACCTCCCAGTTCGTAGATAAAGATCTCCTCCAATGTCAGGGGGATGGCATCCACCAGCAGCGGCGCATAGGGCGCCAGCCGTGCCGTGGCCTCCTCCGCATTGGCCCGCAGGATGATGGTATGCACCCGTCCGATGCGGGAGGTATGCAGCGCGCCCAGTTCGGAGGGAACTTCGTCCATACCCTCCCGGAACACCACCTGCAACTTCACCATATTGTCCTGCAACTGGACCAGCGAGCGTTCCAGCAACACCTTGCCGCGATCCATAATGCCCACGTGGTCGCAGACGTCCTCCAACTCGCGCAGGTTATGGGAAGACACCAGCACCGTGGTGCCCCGCTCCGCCACATCGCCCATCATCAGGCTCCAAATCTGGCGGCGCATCACGGGGTCGAGGCCGTCCACCGGCTCGTCGAGGATCAGATAGTCCGGCATACAACTAAGCGCCAGCCAGAAGGCCACCTGCTTCTGCATACCCTTGGACAGACGGCGGATGGTGCGCTTTTCGTCGATGCTGAATACGTCCTTCAACTTTTCGTAGCGCTCTGCGGAAAAGTTGGGATAGATCCCTTTATAAAAGCGCATCATATCCCGAACCGTGGACTGATTGAAATAGTACCAGTCGTCCGGGATGGCCGCGATCCGCGCCTTCAACGCCGCGTTTTCCCAGATCTCCTGTCCGTTCACGGTGATGCTGCCCTCGTCCTGCCGGTAAATACCCGTCAGATGGCGGATCAGGGTGGACTTGCCTGCGCCGTTGGGGCCCACAAGGCCGTATACACTTCCCTTGGGAACGGTCAGCGTGGCGCCGTTCAGGGCAGCAAAGCCGTCAAAGGTTTTGACGACGTTTTTTACTTCAATCATACCGATTCCTCCTTTCCTGTCTCGGCCTGCGGGCCTCCCAGGACTTCCGTCACCAGTTTCACCGGTTCCTCTTTTATCAGCGCCGCAAGTTCCTCCTCGCCGACGCCCAGATACCGCAGTTCTGCCGCCAGTTCCCGGAGTTTCTCCTCCAATTCCCGCTTCCGGCTCTCGCCCGCGTCCGCCGCCGCGCAGGCAAAACTGCCCTTGCCGGGGACGGAGTAGATGAAGCCTTCGTTTTCCAACTCGTTATACGCCCGCTGGATGGTGTTGGGGTTGATGGAGAGTTGCTGGGCCAGAACGCGGACCGAAGGGAGTTTCTCGTCCGGCGCCATAGCGCCGCTGACGATGAGCCGTTTCAGTCCGTCGCGGATCTGCTCATAGATCGGGCGGGAATCCCGATAATTCAGCGTGAGCATCCCATCACCTCCTGCTTAAAAAAATCACCAGAGCCACAAGACCGGTCACGGCAGCAACCACTGCCACGCCCATTGCGATCAATCGCACCATCGGAACACGAACCATTTTGTCACCTCCTGCCGATCAAAACTGCCAGCAAACCGACCAGTACCAAAACACCTGCGCCAACCAGCGCCAAAAACCCTATTGACATATGGACCATAGACACCTCCCGCGAACTGTATTAACTGTACTAGTACGGTTAGGCTATCACGACGGGATGGTGCTGTCAATTACAATTTGGTAACAATGGAACTTTTTTGCTTTTGCGCCGCTTTCTTGTGGTCAGCGCGCCGCGGAGGCACTATCTGTGGTACGCAGTGTGGAAAAATCGGCAAAGAAACGGAATTTGTCCGGGAAAAGCGGATAAAATCGTTCAAAAATAAGAAAAATTCTCTTTACATTCGTACTTTTGTATGGTATGGTATTTGGGCACGCGAATGTGCACCAATGCCCCAGTACTTCGTTTTCCGGAGTTTCACCTGCCCGAAAACGCAGTTCTGCGGGGAATATTTTTGAAAGGTGGAAACTACTATGCTGCGCAAAGAACAGAAGACTGCTATCATCGACGCCAACCGTACCCACGAGACCGACACCGGCTCCCCCGAGGTTCAGATCGCTATCCTGACCGAGCGGATCAATGTGCTCACCGAGCATATGCGTGCCAATCCCCAGGACAAGCACTCCAACCGCGGTCTGCTGAAAATGGTCGGTAAGCGCCGCAGCCTGCTGGATTACCTGCAAAAGAAGGACATCGAGCGCTATCGTGCTCTGATCGCCAAGTTGGGCATCCGCAAGTAAGTAGCAAACGGGTGACGGAGGAAACTCCGTCACCCTTTTCTGCAAATTTTCCCGAAAGATCTGTGTACTCGCCGGGAGACGCCGCCTTTTGTGTTTGAAACTGTGCCTGAACTCACGGGGTTTTCGCTCCGCTTCGGACATACTTTCAAATACGAAAAGCGCGCTCCCGAGCACCAAAGAAAAGGAGCAAATCATATGTCTACCATTATTACGCAGAGACAGTATCCCGGCTACCGCAAGTATGAGATGGATCTGGCCGGCCGCCCCCTGACCCTGGAAGTCGGCAAGATCGCCGAACTGGCCAATGCCGCCGTGATGGTCGGCTACGGCGACACCCGCGTGCTGGTGTGCGCCACCGCCGCCCCCCGTCCCCGCGACGGCATCGACTTCTTCCCCCTGTCCGTCGACTTTGAGGAGAAGATGTACGCCGTGGGCCGCATCCCCGGTTCCTTCAACCGCCGCGAGGGCCGTCCCGGCGAGAAGGG
>SVKT01000078.1 GCA_015068335.1 Oscillospiraceae bacterium
AAGACTATGGTCTGCCGCTGGTCGCCGGTGTCATCGTCGGCGTTGCCGCCCTGGTCCTCACCGCTATGGGCAACCCCAAGAACATGGGTTTCTGCATCGCCTGTTTTGAACGCGACATTGCCGGCGCCCTGGGACTGCACAGCGCCGCCGTGGTACAGTACATCCGCCCCGAGATCATCGGTATGGTGCTGGGCGCTATGATCGCCGCCGTCGCCTTCAAGGAGTTCAAGGCAAAGTCCGGTTCCTCTCCCGCCGTCCGCTTCATCCTGGGCGCCTTCGTGATGATCGGTGCGCTGGTCTTTCTGGGCTGTCCCCTGCGTATGGTCATCCGCCTCGGCGGCGGCGACCTGACCGCCGTGGCCGCGCTGGCTGGCTTTATTGCCGGCATTCTGGTGGGCATCGTGTTCCTGAAAAAGGGCTTCTCTCTGGGCCGCGCCTATCCCGGCCGCTCCGCCGGCGGCTTTGCTCTGCCCGGCTTTATGGTGCTTCTGCTGGCCCTGCTGTTGTTTGCGCCCTCCCTGCTGAAATTCTCCGAATCCGGCCCGGGCTCTATGCGCGCCCCGCTGGCCATTGCGCTGATCGCCGGTCTGGTGGTGGGCTTCATTGCCCAGCGCAGCCGTCTGTGTATGGCAGGCGGTATGCGGGATGTGTTCCTGCTCAAAGACTTCACCCTGCTGACGGGCTTCCTCGCCATCTGGGTCACCGTCACCGTCGGCAACCTGTTTCTGAACAGTTACAAACTCTCCGCCCTCTCCCAACCCGTGGCACACAGCCAGTATCTGTGGTCCTTCCTGGGTATGGCGCTGGTGGGCTGGGGCTCCATCCTGCTGGGCGGCTGCCCCCTGCGCCAGTTGATCCTTGCCGGCGAGGGCAACGGCGACTCCGGCGTCACCGTGTTCGGTATGATCTTCGGCGCCGCCATCGCCCATAACTTTGGCCTTGCCGGCAGCGCCGACAGCATCATGGACGGCGTCTACAAGGTCGGCGGCATCAAGACCCCCGGTATGGTGGCCGTGGCACTGGGCTTTGCGGTCCTGCTGGTCATCTCTCTCACCCATCTGCCCAAGAAAGGAGACTGACATATGATCGACACCAGAGGCCTCTCCTGCCCTATGCCTGTCATTATGGTGCAGAAAGCCATC
Source organism: Oscillospiraceae bacterium (assembly GCA_015068335.1). Taxonomy (GTDB): domain Bacteria; phylum Bacillota; class Clostridia; order Oscillospirales; family Oscillospiraceae; genus Oscillibacter. The sequence goes on from SVKT01000078.1 coordinate 1,143, forward strand.
AAAAAGGACGCCCCCGCCTGCCTGGAAGTTCTGGCAGACGCCAGAGTGGCGGTGGAAAACATCACCCGCCTGGCCAATAACAGCGGCTATCAGGTGTCCGTCGCCGAAGCGGACGGAGAATTTACCCTCACGCTGAAAAAGTAAAAGCAACGGGAGACAGGCAGCCGCCTGTCTCCCGTTTTCTGTTCCAAAACCGAACTTAATCCTCCCAGAACAGATCATCCAGTGTTCGGTTCAATGTCCGGCAGATGGCAAGACACAGTTTGATGGTAGGATTATAATCGCCCTTTTCGATGGCGTTAATCGTCTGGCGAGAAACCCCCACCGCTTCCGCCAACTGCTGCTGGCTCATATCCAGCGCGGCCCGGGCAGCCTTCAAACGCAGATTCTTCATTCTGCACCTTCTCCCCGTTCCAGCACATAGTTCACCAGATAGACCAGCAAAATCAGGAATGCCATCGATCCGATGATGGGATTCACAGCCCGGAAGGTCAGGATCCCATTCTGCACCAGATCTCCGGACGCAATATATACCCCACCCAGCGCCAGATTGACCACAGCGATGATCGCAAACAGCGTCATCACCGCTGCCGGTTTTTCTTTCAGGCTGAGATAGGCGTCTTTCCGGATACAGGTCACGGCAAACACCGTTAGCGCCACGCAGATACACAGAGTGCAACCCGTCAGGGTATCACACCACGTTCCGAGAAATGTATCGGTCAGACCGTAGAAAAAGAGACAGCCCATCAATGTAAAAAATCCATACTGATACGCTTTGCCGCGAGCCAGTTCCTGCCGTTCGTCAAAGGTCATATCGATCACTTTCTTTTTGAACAGCAGCGCCACAATGGCGAACCCCACTGCCAGACCCGCTAAAACACCAAGCGCTCTTGCCATATCCAATATCCTCCTTGGTTGTTGATGGTGCAAGTGTAATCTACGATTTTCTTTTTGTCAAGTATATTTTACTTTTTGTTGCAAAACAAACCGGCGGCTCACTGCGCCGCCGGTTTGTTCTTCTGTTTTTCGATCATCTCATAAAGCGCTGTCAGGCCGTCGGACAGGCCGCCTACGGCGTCAATGATGCCCTCCCGCACCGCTTCCTCGCCGTAGAGGACACTGCCCACATCGGCAGCCATATCCTCCTTTTTCAGCATCAGTTCCTCGAAGCGTTTTGGAGTGATGCGGCTGTGGGCGGACACAAAACTCACGATCCGCTCTTGCAGGCGCTGAAAGTAGTGGTAGGTCTGGGGCGCGGCGATCACCGTGCCGCTGGTGCGCACCGGGTGGATGGTCATAGCGGCGGACGGCACGGCAAAACTGCGTTTGGCCGCCACCGCCAGCGGCACGCCGATGGAGTGGCTGCCGCCCAGCACGATGGATACCGTGGGCTTTGTCATACCGGCGATCAGTTCCGCGATGGCCAGCCCCGCCTCCACGTCACCGCCTACGGTGTTCAGCAGGAACAGGACGCCGTCCACCTCATCGCTCTCCTCCAATTTGACAAGCAGCGGCAGAACGTGTTCATATTTCGTGGTTTTGGCGGTGTTGCCCGCCGTATTATGTCCCTCGATCTGTCCGATGATGGTCAGGCAGTAAACCGCACCGTGGAGCGTGCGGGTCAGTGCGGACCCGAAATCCAGAATGGACTGTGTGGCCTCTCCACCTTTTTCGTCGGTCCCGGCTGTTTCCGTGGGTTTTGTATTTTCCGTCATCATATCCCTCTCTTTCCCGGGTAGCATCTGCATTTTTGCAAAATCTACGCACGTTTGCCGCTTTCTTTTTTCGGCAGACTGTGGTAAAATGAAATATCTTTCGATCACACAGCAAGGAGAACCCCTTATGGAACAGAAAAAACAGCGCATTGTGGTAAAAGTCGGCACCTCCACCCTCACCCACGAATCCGGCGCTCTGGATCTGCGGAGTATGGAACATCTGGTCCGCACGCTGGCCGACCTTCGGGGTATGGGGCACGAGGTCATTCTGGTCTCCTCCGGCGCCATTGCCGTGGGAACGGCGAAAATGGGCCTTTCCGAGCGGCCGAAGGAACTGCGGATGAAGCAGGCTGCCGCCGCCGTAGGCCAATGCCGGATGATGCACCTTTACGACAAACTCTTTTCCGAATACAACTGCTCCGTGGCGCAGATCCTGCTCACCGGTGACGACGTGGAGGAGGAAGACCGCGCCGAGCATCTGCACAGCACCTTCTCCGCCCTGCTGGAAACGGGCATCATCCCCGTCGTCAACGAAAACGACTCTGTCTCCTCTGCCGAGATCGAAACGGGTCACCACAAGATCCTCGGCGACAACGATACCCTCTCTGCCATCGTGGCCGGTCTGTGCGGCGCGGATCTCCTGGTCCTGCTCTCCGACATCGACGGCCTCTACGACGCAGACCCCAAGACCCACCCGGAAGCAAAACTGCTCCATCAGGTGCGGGAGTTGACGCCGGAAGTTCTGGAAATGGCCGGTGGCGCCGGCAGTTGGCGCGGTACCGGCGGTATGGCCACCAAACTTTCCGCCGCCCGCATTGCTATGGCCGCGGGCTGCGATATGGTCATCACCAACGGCGCGCGAATGGACGATCTCTACGGCATCGTGGAAAACAAAGACATCGGCACCCGATTCATCGCGTGCAGATAAGGAGGGCTCAATGACCGCATTACAGCAGCAGGGCAAGGCCGCAAAGGCCGCCACCTACATACTTGCCGCTACCGGCACCGCCAAAAAGAACGAGGCTCTGGAAGCCATTGCAAGCATCCTGACTGCCCGGCAGGACGAGTGGCTCGCCGCCAACGCCCTGGACGTGGCCGCCGCAAAAGAAGCGGGAATGCGCTCCGCTATGCTGGACCGCCTGACTCTGACCCCTCAGCGCATCGCCGGCATCGTGGACGGCGTGCGGCAGGTGGCCGCCCTCCCCGACCCCATCGGACAGGTCACCAAAATGGAGACCCGCCCCAACGGCCTCATCATCGGCCGCAGGCGGGTGCCTCTGGGCGTCATTGCCATCATCTTCGAGGCACGGCCCAACGTGACGGTGGATGCCGCCGCCCTGTGCCTGAAATCCGGCAACGTCTGCATTCTCCGCGGCGGCAAGGAGGCCATCCGTTCCAACCGCTGCGTGACGGAACTGATGCGCTCTGCGCTGGAATCCGTGGGACTCCCCGCCGACTGCATCTCTCTGGTGCAGGACACCAGCCACGAGACCGCAAACGAACTGATGCATCTGGACGGCTACGTGGATGTCCTCATCCCCCGGGGCGGCGCAGGATTGATCCGCGCCGTGGCAAAGGAAGCCAGCGTGCCGGTGATCCGCACCGGCGAGGGCGTGTGCCACATTTACGTGGACGACGAAGCCGATCTGGATATGGCGGCAACGATCCTGCACAACGCCAAATGTTCCCGCCCCTCCGTGTGCAACGCGGTGGAGTGCGTGCTGGTGCACCGGGACGTGGCAAAGGCGTTCTGGGAGAAGGCACTCCCCCTCCTGGATGCTCATAACGTGGAACTTCGATGTGATGGGGAAGCACTTGACATCATTGGCGCCAGAGGAATTCCCGCCGAAGAGAGCGACTGGGACGCCGAGTATGACGACTACATTCTGGCTGTCCGCACCGTGGGCGGGATGGACGAGGCCATCGCCTTCATCAACGCCCACAGCACCCAGCATTCCGAGAGCATTCTGACGAAAAATTACTTCAAGGCTCAGCGCTTCCTCAACGAAGTGGATGCAGCGGCGGTGTATGTCAACGCCTCCACCCGCTTCACCGATGGCGGCGAGTTTGGTCTGGGCGCGGAGATCGGCATCTCCACCCAGAAAATGCACGCAAGAGGCCCTATGGGCTTGGAGGAACTGACCTCCTGCAAGTATGTGATCTACGGCAACGGTCAGATCCGCTGACCGCAAACGCGAAAAGATTGGAGAGTACGATATGGCAACCTTTGGATTTATCGGCACCGGAAATATGGGCGGCGCACTGGTGCGCGCCGTGTGCAAGCGCGTGCCCAGCGACCAGGTATTTCTGGCCAACCGGACGCCGGAAAAGGCGAAACTGCTGGCAGAGGAACTGGACTGCCGCGTGACGGATAATGACGCCATCGCCCAGCACGCAGACTTCATCTTCCTGGGCGTGAAGCCCCAGTATATGGCCGATCTTCTGACGGACCTCCGCCCCGTGCTGGAAGAGCGAAGCAGCCGCTTCATCCTCGTCAGTATGGCCGCCGCCCTGACGGTGGACGATCTGCGCGAGCGCGGCGCCGCCGGCTTCCCCATCATCCGCATTATGCCCAACACTCCCTCCGCCGTGGGCGAGGGTGTGATCTTCTACGTTTGCAGTGACGAAGTCACCAAGGCGGAGGAAAAGGCGTTTCTGGACGCTATGAGCGGCGCCGGCCGTCTGCTGCCCCTGTCTGACCACCTGATGGACGCCGGCAGCGCCGTGGCAGGCTGCGGCACCGCCTTTGCCGACCTGTTCATCGAAGCCGTGGCCGACGGCGGCGTGGCCTGCGGTCTCTCCCGCCCTATGGCGCTGGAATGTGCCGCCCAGATGCTCATCGGCACCGGAAAACTGATGCTGGAAACCGGCAAGCATCCCGGCGTGCTGAAAGATGAGGTCTGCTCCCCCGGCGGCGCCACCATTCAGGGCATCCGCACGTTGGAGGAGTCCGGCTTTCGCGGCGCCGTGATGAATGCCGTCATTGCGGCCTTTGAGCAGAGCGCCAATATGAAATAAACGGAAACGGCCGCATCCCAACGGATACGGCCGTTTTCTTTTCTGTGGAAACCCGGGACGATTTATGATATACTGTTTGCATATCCTATGGAAAAATGGAGGGATTGTCTATGCGTACGCTGTTCAAGGGCGGCACCGTGGTCTCCGGCAACGGAGCCAAACGCGCCGATCTGCTGGTCGAAAATGAAAAAGTCGTAAAAGTCGGCAGGATCCTCACTGCCAGGGCAGACCGCATCGTGGATGTGGAAGGCTGCCTGCTCTTCCCCGGCTTCATCGACGCCCACACCCATTTTGATCTGGACGTGTGCAACACCACCACCGCGGACAATTTCTACACCGGCAGCCGTGCCGCGCTCCGGGGCGGCACCACCACCATCATCGATTTTGCCTGCCCCAACAAGGGTGAGAGCCTGCAATATGGCCTGGACCTCTGGCACCGGAAGGCAGACGGAAACACCTTCTGCGACTATGGATTCCATATGACCATTGACGACTGGAACGAGTCCATCCGGGCGGAACTGAAAGCGATGTTCGCCCAGGGCGTCTCCTCCTTCAAAATGTATATGACCTATCCCGCTATGATGGTGGGCGACCGGGATATGTACTGGGCGCTGAAAGAACTGCGCTCTCTCGGCGGCATCTGCGGCGTCCACTGTGAAAACGCCGGCGTCATCGACGGTATGATCGCCGAAAAGAAGGCCGCCGGCGAAATGGCGCCCTCCTCCCATCCCCTGACCCGGCCTCCCCATTTGGAGGCCGAGGCCGTCTCCCGCCTGCTGCGCATCGCGCAGACCGCCGACGCGCCGGTGGTCATCGTCCACCTGACCAACGCCGAGGCGCTGCTGGAAGTGGAGCGCGCCCGGAAACGGGGGCAGACGGTCTATGTGGAGACCTGTCCCCAGTATCTGCTGCTGGACGAAAGCCTCTACTTCAACGAAGACTATTCCATCGCCGCCCGCTACGTCTGTGCCCCTCCCATCCGTGCCAAGGCGCATCAGGACGTTCTCTGGAACGCGCTGCGCCGGGGCGGCATCCAAACCATTTCCACTGACCACTGCTCCTTCACGCTGACGCAGAAGGACGCGGGGCGGGGCGATTTCACCGCCATTCCCGGAGGATTGCCCGGCGTGGAGACCCGCGGCGAACTGATCTACTCCGCCGGCGTGGCGCAGAAGAAGATCGGTCTGGATGTGATGTGCCGCGCTTTGAGCGAAAATCCCGCGAAACTGTACGGTCTGTTCCCCCGCAAGGGCATTTTGAAGCCGGGCAGCGACGCGGACATCGTGATCTACGATCCCAGCGCCCACCACGTCATCCGCGCCGAGGACTGCGCAGCCAATGTGGACTACAATCCCTACGAGGGCTTTGTCACCTTCGGCGGCATCCGGGAGGTCTGGCTGCGCGGCCGCAGAGTCGTGGAACACGGCAGCATTCTGGACGCCGAGCCCCGGGGTACATATCTGGCCCGCGGAAAATGCATACTGTAAGAAAAAAAGTCCGGTGCTGTGCACCGGACTTTTCCGTTCTTATGGATCACTTCTCCATCTTCACGTCCACGATCACCGTGTTGGAGATCTCGATCAGATCTGTTTTAAAAATA
>SVKT01000079.1 GCA_015068335.1 Oscillospiraceae bacterium
AGGGCCGGGATAGGTGTGCTCGATGCCGTTGTAGACACCCTGGGTCTTGATGAGGTTCAGCATGGTTTCAAACTCACGCAGGACCGTCATATCCCGGAAGATGCGGATCAGGTCTTCCTTTGTGAAAGCGCCGGAGGCCAGCTCCTCTTCGATTGTCTTGTTATATTGGTTGACGGGGATCTCGTTGAAGGTCACCTTACCGGGGGCTCTGACCTCCGCGGGATCCACAAACAAACTTTTCGGCATACTCCGTTACCTCCTCAAATATGGAACAGCGCTTCCCGAATGGCCTCGCAGACGCTGGGATGGGGGAACACCAGCTTCTTCAGCCGTTCCGGGGGCAGTTCGGTGTCAATCATCATAGCCACGGTCATCATAATCTCGGAGGCATAGCTGCCTACCATATGGCAGCCCACCAGACGCTTGCGGTCGGTATCCACCACCAGTTTGATAAACCCGCTGCCGTTTTCCACCTCGGCCACATAGCGGCCGGAGTAGATCAGGGGCAGCTTCACTTCCTTCACCGTCATCCCCTTTTCCTGTGCGCTCTCCTTGGTCTCGCCGATGGTGGCAACCTCGGGGTCGGTGTACAGGACGGAGGTGATGGCGTTGTACTTCATCTCGTCGGCAATGCCCAGCATGTGGTTTGCAGCCACCTCGGCCTCGCGGTAGGCGGTGTGGGCCAGCATCATTTTACCGTTGCAGTCGCCCACGGCATACACGCCGGGCACGTTGGTGCACAGATGACGGTCGGTGACGATGGCTCCGCGCTCGGTTTCGATACCCAGCTTCTCAATGCCCATGCCGCCGATGACAGGTCTGCGGCCCGCACTCATCAGCACGCAGTCGCACTTGACTTCCTGCTCCTTGCCGTCCTGCTCGTAGACCACTCCGTTTTCGGTGATACGCAAAACCTTGCTGTTGAGCTTGAAGTCCATGCCGCGCTTGGTGTAATCGTCCTGCAGGAGCTTGGAAATCTCGGCATCGATAGGACCTGCAATCTTGCCCATCATCTCGATGACGGTGACGTGTACGCCCACAGAGGCGAAATAAACTGCCATTTCCAGACCGATGACGCCGGCGCCGATGACCACCAGTTCGTGGGGCAAAGTGGTCTGGCTGAGCATCTCCCGGTTGGTGACCACGAAGCCGCGCTCCATTCCCTCCTGCGTGCCGGGAATGGGAGGAACCACGGCCTCGGAGCCGGTGGCGATGACCAGCCGCTTGGCGGCGTAGACTTCCCCGCCGGCGGCGACCTCAAAGCCATCCTTTCCGCGGCCCTGAATTTCGGCGGTGGCGCGGATGACCTTTACCTTGTTGGCGCGCATAGCGCCCTCCACACCGGAGACCAGCGTCTTGACCACACGGCCTTTGCGCTCGATGACGGCGGCGTGGTCAAACGTTGCGCCCTCGCACTTCACGCCGTAGACGGCGCTCTCGGTGGCGTGGCGGTACATTTTGGCGGAGTTCAGCAGGGTCTTGGTGGGGATGCAGCCTTCGTTCAGGCAGGTGCCGCCCATATGCTTTGCCTCGATGACGGCGGTCTTCAAGCCGCCCTGTGCGGCGCGCTCGGCGCAGAGATAGCCGCCGGGGCCGCCGCCGATGACGATCACATCAAACTGTTCCATACAATGCTTCCTCTCTCAATCAGCCAGCAGGGCGGTGAACTGCTCCAACTTGCGGCAGACCTCCTGCATAAAGCGGGAGGCGGGGGCGCCGTCCACCGCGCGGTGGTCATAGGTCAGGGACAGGCCCATCGCGGGATAGACGTCGATGCTGCCGTCCTTTGTGCGGCGGACGCGGTCGGCCATCTTGCACACGCCGATGATGCCGGTCTGGGGCGGATTCAGGATGGGGGTGAACATCTCCACATCGAAGGAGCCCAGATTGGACACGGTGAAGGTGGCGCCGCTCATCTTGTCGGGACTGATGGAGCCGGAGGCGGCCTGTGCGGCCAGTTCCTTGACTTCCTTTGAGATCTGCACCAGGGATTTGGTGTCGGCGTTGCGGATGACGGGCACCAGCAAACCGCGGGGCGTATCCACGGCAACGCCCAGATGCACCGCGCGGAAGCGGCGGATGGTGTTGGCGTCCAGCATATGGGCGTTCATATCGGGATGGTTCAGCAAACTGCGGGACACGGCAAACAGCACCATATCGCCCAGCGTCACACCGGCATAGTCGCCGCCGGCGGCCTTCATCTGTGCCCGGTAATCCCGGATGACGCTTGCATCAAAGGAGAAGTGGTGGGTCAGTTGTGCGCTGCCCTGCAAAGAGGCCATCATAGACTTGGAGATCACCTTGCGGATGCCGGAGAACGCCACATCCTCGTATTCGGCGGCAGCGGGCGCGGCAGCAGCGGGTGCGGCAGCGGGAACGCCCTGCTCCATCAATCGGCGGACATCCCGCTCAATGATGCGGCCGTTGGGCCCGGTGCCGGCGGCACAGGCGGCATCCACACCGGCGCTCTCCGCCAGTTTTCTGGCACGGGGAGAAACCGCCGCGTCGGCGCCGGCAGGTGCGGCGGCAGCAGGAGCAGCCACAGGTGCTGCGGCAGGCGCGGCAGGCACCTCTTCGACAGCCGCAGGCGCTGCGGCAGGCGCGCTGCCATTGGGGCGGAGCGCGGAGCAGTCCTCCCCTTTTTCGCCCACGGCGCAGACATTCACCAGGCAGGGGACTTCGTCGCCATCCTGGAAGAAAATTTCCAGCAGTTCACCCTCGGCGGTGGATTCACACTCGAAAACGGCCTTGTCCGTTTCGTACTCAAACAGAATGTCCCCCATTTTGACAGGGTCGCCAACCTTCTTGACCCACTTGCCGATGATACAGGACTCCACGGTAATGCCGGCCTTGGGCATCAACACTGCATTTGCCATAATGCACCTCCAAATGTTATCTTGTGTTAATTATAACATTTTATAACATACTGTCAAGATAAGAATACCCGGCTTTCCGAAAAATTCAGGAAAGCCGGGTGTTTGATGCAATTTACAGGATCGTGGTTCCCGCCGCCACAGCGGCCTCGCAGAAGACTTTCGGCAGGGGGCGGTCGGAGATCACGTAATCCACGTCGCCAAGGGACGCAAAGGTATAGGGCATCAGGCGGCTGAGTTTTGCGTGGTCGCAGAGCATCACGCTGGTGCGCGCCTTTTGGATCACCAGCCGCTTGACCAGCATATCCGCCTCCGTACCGCAGGTAAAGCCGTTCTCCACCGAGCAGCCGGACACACCCACAAAGGCCATATCGATGTTGATCTTGTCCAGCATTTCCAGCGTATTCCGGCCGGAGAGGGCCAGATTTTTCCGGTTCAGCGTGCCGCAGCAAAGGGAGATGACCGGATTGTTCAAGCGGCACAGTTCCAGCGCGATATTGGGCGCCGTGGTGAAAATGTTCAGGCTGATGTCCGGCAGTTGCTGGGCCAGAACCAGACCGGTGGTGCTGGCGTCGAAAAACACGGAACTGTGGGGCCGGATCAGTTCCAGCGCCTTGCGGGCGATGGCCGCCTTGCCGCCGCTGTTCTCCTGCATACGCACGGAAAAAACAGGGTCGCCGGCGTGGCGCACAGATCTTGCCCCGCCCCGGACCTTGACAAGGATCCCCTCCCGTTCCAGCGCATCCAGATCACGGTGGATGGTCATCAGCGACACCTCAGGGCAAAGCGCCTGCAATTCCCGGATGCTGACGACCCCTTTTTCCTCTATGAAGGACCGGATGCGGGTCTGCCGAATGGTATTCATAGCCACCTCCGATGTTACATTTTGTTATAATATATCAAATATATAACATTTATTTCCCAGGAAGTCAACCGCCTTTGCGCCGGTTTCCGCAAAAACGCCCTGCCGGTCAGGGCAGGGCGTTTGGAACGCTTGCAGAACGATCAGCGCTTCTTCCACTCGTCGTACTGCTCCATATAGGCCTTCTCTTCGGGGGTGAACTTGCGCAGGGTGTTGACCACCTCGCCGTTGTTGTACTTGCGGTCGTTCACATCCTCGGTGGTGCCCATAACGGTAATGTTGGCCTGACGGCGGCGGGCACGGACGTGGTCCCAGTCGATGAAGTAGATGTGGGCAAATTCGCCGCCGTCCAGCTTGCCGTCCTTGATGGTCATGGTTTCGCTGCGGCCGAAGAATACGCTGCGCAGGTGACCGTCAGTGTTCATAGACGTATAGTTGCCCGGCTCGTTGACGTAGCGGCCGAACTGGGCGTGGACGGGGCCGGGATGGCGGTAGTCGCCTTCATCGGTGTAGTCGGGGATCAGTTTGCGCATAATGTCCAGCAGGTCGTGCTGCAAATATTCCAGATCAAAGGTGTCGAAATCGTGAGAGCATTCCTGCACCATCACGGAGCAGGTGGTGTGGTGAGAGGCGATGCAGCAGGTGCCGTTCTTCACGCCGGACTCCTCCACGATTTTCATCACATCGGTGGAGATGTCGTGAAACGTGGGGATCCAGCCCCGGGACTGCAACTCGATCTCTTTCTGATAAACCTTGAATTCCATAGCGATTACTCCTTTGTCATATGTACATTACAGCGGTTTGTGGTTCAGCCGCTCCCCCACGGCGCCGCCGGGATGGATCAGTGCAAACTGCTCGGCCTGATAACCGGTATATTCAATGAGCGCGGCTTGCAGCGCGTGGAAGATCACGCACAGTGCCGTGGTGCTGGTGGTGCCCTGGGCGTTCCACTTGTCGGTCTCCCGGTTGACGTACTGTTTGAGCACCACGTCGGCCCCCTTCGCCAGCGGGGAGTCCAGATTTTCCGTCACGGTAATAACCTTCACGCCCTTGCTCCGGCAAATATCCAGAATGGGCAGCAGTTCGCCGGTCTTTCCGCCCCGGGAGGCAAACACCATCACGTCGCCCGCTTGCAGGTATCCGGTGGCGCCGTGGACGGCCTCGGCAGGAGAGAGGAACCGGGCAGGCTGCTCGATGCAGCACATCAGGTGGGCAAAGTGCTGACAGGCGATGCCGGAGTGTCCGCAGCCGCAGGACGCGATACGGGGGGCTTCCGCCAGCAGACGGACGGCTTCGGAGAAGGCGGCTTCATCAAAATACGTCTTCATTTCCCGGATGCATTCCGCCTCGATGTCATAGGCAGTTCTGGCTGCCTGCATAGCCTCTTTCATATCCGCGCCTCGCTTATTCGCCCAGGATCATAACCTGCACGGTGCGGGTGCGGCCGCGGGTCTGATCCCAGTCGATGAAGTGGATGCGGCCAAACTCGCCCAGATCCATCTCGCCGTCCACGGTAACGATGGTCACGTTGCGGCCGATGATGGAGGAACGCAGGTGCGCATCGGTGTTGTGGCAGCCGAAATTGTCCTCGCCGTGTTCTTCGGCGAAGTCCAGCGCCTTCTGCCTGGGATGGAGGTACATCCCCTCGGTGCGCTGGGTGGGGATCCACTGTTCGAAGCAGTTGACCAGATCCTGCTGCAAGGTCTCCAAGCCGGTCATAGACAGGTCAAAGGCGCACTCCTGGGTGATGACGGAGCAGGTGGTGTGGTGGGAGTAGACCACCACGATGCCGTCCTTGATGCCGGAGCGCCTGGCGATCTCCTTCACCCGGTCGGTGACGTCGTGGAAACTGACGGCGCGGTGGCGGGATTCCAGTTTGAAAGATTCCTTAAAGACCATCGTTCAGCCCTCCTGTTTTTTCAGATCGTCCGCAGCACGGCGGGTGGCGGCGATCATTTCGTCGATCATCGCAATGGGGTCTGCGGCATTCATAATGCCGGAGGCAGCGCCGGCCGCCTGAGAGCCGGCCATAATAAAATCATAGACCTGCTGGCCGTTGGTGATGCCGGCGGCCTGCTCCACCATAATGGAAGGATCCACTTCCTTAATGGCGCGGATGGAATCCATAACGTAGTCCATCGGGCTGGCGCCCTTGCCGCCGCCGATGATGGCAGAGGGTTCGGGGTTGATGATGTCGGGATGCAGTTGTGCAATGGCTTTGGCCTCGTCCAGCGTGTCGGCGCAGGCAAACACCAGCATATCCAGTTCACGGGCGCGGTCGATGGTGGCCTTCATCTGGGGCAGGCTCATCGGCTTCTCGCAGTGGTTGATCATCACGCCGATGGCGCCGGCATCCTTGACGCCCTCGGGCAGGATATCGGCGCAGCCGCGGCCGGGGCGCAGGGTGTCCATATACGTGCAGAACACTTTCAGATGTTTGGTGTTTTCGGCAACACGGCGGACTTCCAGCGCGGGCACGATGAACAGAACGTCAATGTCATACTTCTCGGCGGCCTTGTCGGCAGCAAGAGCGTATTCCAGAAGTTTGTCGCCCCACACATAATTCTTGGTGCCAATTTCAAAATAAGGAACACGGATAGTCGGTTTCATAGCATTACCTCACGATCTTCGTTCTTAAAGAGAAGGGTCTGTTCCGTCAGCAGGCGGCACAGGTTCCACGCAGATCAACTGCACGTGGGTGCTGTTGAGTTGCGCGATGGTGTCCTCCGCGATGCCGCTGTCGGTGATGATGGTGTGCGTCCCCCGGATCAGGGTGTAGGCCACCTGGGAGGACACCGTAAATTTGGAGGAATCCACCAGCATAAAGGTGCGCTGGGAGTTGCGCAGGGCGATCTCGTTCAGTTTCGCCGTTTTGCGGTCGGTGGCGGTGAGCCGTGTGCCCTGCACGCAGCCGTCCGCGCCGAAAAAACTTTTGGTGAAAGAAAGGGAGCGAAGAGTCTTTTCCGTCAGCGCGCCGCAGAAATCCTTGCGGTTGGCGCGGTATTCGCCGCCCACCAGATGGACGCTCATATAGGGAGCGAGCATTTCCAGATTGGCCAGAGAGTTGGTGTAGACCTGAATGTGCAGCGGCTGACTCTGCAAACGCTGCGCCAGCGCGGCGCAGAAGCACTGGATGGTGGTGCCGGAGTCACAGAACAGTACGTCGCCGTCCTCCACGAAGTCCACCGCCGCCCGGCCGATGGCCGTCTTTTTCTCCACATTGGTCCTTGCCAGCGCCTCAAAGGAGTAGGGCAGGTCTTCCGGCGTGATGGACTGGATGCCGCCGTGGGTCCGGATCACACAGCCGGCGCGTTCCAGTCTGGCAAACAGACGTCTGGCTGTGGATTCGGAAATATCCAGAAGGTCCATCGCTTCTTTCAGACTGATCTTGCGGGACACAGAGAGTTGCGAGAGCAGTTTCTGTTCACACTCTGCCTTCACAAACGCAGCCTCCTTTCCGGTCCATCAGGGAAACAACCGCTCCAACAGACGCCGCATCAGCACAAAGCGCCGCTCGACGGATTCGGTCAGCAAAAATTCGTCACGGGTGTGCAGGCCTGCACCGCAGGGGCCGCAGCCGTCCAGCGTGGCGACGCCGAAGGGCGCGATGAAGTTGCCGTCCGACGCGCCGCCGGTGACGATGCACTGCACCTCCTGCCCCACCTCTCCGCCGGCGATACGCAGTTGTTCCAGCAGCGCCTGGGTGGCGGCGTGGGCTCC
>SVKT01000080.1 GCA_015068335.1 Oscillospiraceae bacterium
GCCCACGTGGGCGATGGGCTCCACCAGCAGCAGGGCGCAGTCCACGTCGGAGAGGCTGGACGTGACGACCTTCACCATATAGTCGCCCAGGGCGCTCTTGGGCTTGTGCAGACCCGGGGTGTCCAGCAGGACGAACTGGGTGTCGTCCCGGTTCACCACGCCGTAAATGCGGTTGCGGGTGGTCTGGGCCTTGTTGGACACGATGGCGACCTTCTCGCCCACCAGCGTGTTGGTGAGGCTGGACTTGCCCACGTTGGGGCGGCCGCAGACGGTGATCATAGCGGTTTTTGTGATGTTAGACATAGGTGATCCTCAACTTTCTTTTGAGCGGTTTTTTATTCTCCCCGCCGGGAGTCCGGCGGAGCCGAGGGGCAATTCATTTGCCCCCGGCGATACATAAAATAAAACGGGGGGTCCCCGAAACGCCTGCGTTTTGGGGCGAGAGCCTCAACTTTCTTGTTTTGAGCAGTTTTTATTTTCCCCGCCGAAGCGTCGGCGGCAGTTTACTGGTTATTTCTTTTCAAAATGGCAGGGGTTGTAGGGGCAGCGTGCGCCGATGCACTGGGCATTGAGATGGGAGAAGCCGCAGCAGATCTCCCCGGGCACTTCCATAGAGATGCCGAAGTGCTCCTTCACAAACGCCGCCGCCGTGCAGACAGCCGTGAAGGCGTCCCGCTTGCAGCACCGCGGCCCGCCCAGCGAGCCGATGGCATCCAGTGCGGCGGCGGTCATACGGTTGGCAAGACCCCACTCCTCTGTTTTCAGCGGAGTTGCCCCCGTCAGCAGGCTGACAAAAATGCCTGTGCTGACGGCAGCACCGCAGCAGCCCCAGTTTCCGCAGGCGCCGCCGGGCACCTGACCGCCCCGCCGGCGCATTTCCGGCACAGCCGCTGCAAGGTCAATGTCCGCGCCGCTGTTGCGGCAGGCGGCCAGCAGCGCCGCGCCCACCAGCACGTGGTGCTCCGGGCCGTGCATATGGACACAGGGCTGCTCCATCAGCGCGGTCATAATCGCAATGGGATCCCGGGAGGCGGTGTGCAGGCAGGTCTCCACGATCACGCCCACCGCATCCGAGGAATGGCACTCGTCACAGATATAATGACCATCCGCACAGCAAACGTTGCTCTCAAACGGGCGGTGGCAGACGGCACACTCCATCTGCCGCGCAGGATCGAAATAGACCAGTTCTTCTCCGCAGAGAAGACAGTTGTTCTTGTTATGGTTCTGTCCCATAGGCTCCCTCCAAAACCCGTTTCAGGTACTGTCCGGTGTAACTGGTCTGGCAGGCGGCCACCTGTTCCGGCGTGCCTCGTCCTCACAAGCTTTGTATCCCTCGCTTCCGCCTTAACGGCGAAAGCTCGCTCACTCCGCTGCTCGTCCTCTCCCCACCGCAAACGCTTCGCTGGTTTGCGGCGGGGACCCCGAAAGGGTTGTCTGCACCGGCTTACTTCTCCAGTACTTTTTTCAAATATTGTCCCGTGTAACTTTCGCCGCAGGCGGCCACCTGTTCGGGCGTGCCGGTGCAGACGATGCTGCCGCCGCCGTCGCCCCCCTCGGGGCCCAGGTCGATGATATGGTCGGCGCATTTGATGACGTCCAGATTATGCTCGATGACCACCACGGTGTTGCCGGCGTCCGTCAGGCGCTGCAACACTTCCAGCAGTTTGCGCACGTCGTCGGTGTGGAGGCCGGTGGTGGGTTCGTCCAGAATATAGATGGTGCGGCCGGTGGCGATCTTGGACAGTTCCGTGGCCAGTTTGACCCGCTGCGCTTCGCCGCCGGAAAGTTCCGTGGAGGGCTGGCCCAGTTTCACGTAGCCCAGACCCACGTCCTGCAAGGTCTGCAACTTTTTGCGCAGTTTGGGCAGAGCGGAGAAGAAGTCCAGCGCCTCGTCCACGGTCATTTCCAGCACGTCGGCGATGTTCTTGCCCTTGTAGCGCACTTCCAGCGTTTCCCGGTTGTAGCGGCGGCCCTTGCACACCTCGCAGGGCACGAAAATGTCCGGCAGGAAGTGCATTTCGATTTTCAGCACGCCGTCGCCGCTGCACGCTTCGCAGCGGCCGCCCCGGACGTTGAAACTGAACCGTCCCGGGCCGTAGCCCCGGCTCTTGGCCTCCTGGGTGGAGGAGAACAGGTCGCGGATGTCGTTGAACAGCCCCGTATAGGTGGCCGGGTTGGAGCGGGGCGAGCGGCCGATGGGGCTCTGGTCGATATTGACCACCTTATCCAACTGCTTCACGCCTTCGATGTCTGTGCATTTGCCGGGCTTGACCTTCATCCGCATCAGTTCGGCGCCCAGCCGCTTGAACAGAATTTCGTTCACCAGCGAACTCTTGCCGCTGCCGGACACGCCGGTGACCGCCGTAAAGACGCCCAGCGGAAACTCCACATCCACGCCGCGGAGGTTGTTCTCCGCCGCGCCCACCACGCGCAGGCATTTGCCGTTTCCGGCTCTGCGTTTTGCCGGAACGCCGATGCGCCGCTTGCCGGAGAGGTACAGACCCGTGAGGGACTTGGGATTTGCCATCACTTCCTCCGGCGTGCCGCAGGCCACCACCTCGCCGCCGTGGATGCCGGCGCCGGGACCGATGTCGATGAGGTAGTCGGCGGCGCGCATCGTGTCCTCGTCGTGCTCCACCACCAGCAGCGTGTTGCCCAAGTCCCGCAAGTCGCAGAGGGTGGCGAGCAGTTTATCGTTATCCCGCTGGTGCAGACCGATGGAGGGCTCATCCAGAATATACAGCACGCCCATCAGGCTGGAACCGATCTGGGTGGCAAGGCGGATGCGCTGGCTCTCGCCGCCGGAAAGCGTGCCGGCGGCGCGGCTGAGGGTCAAATAGCCCAGACCCACCGAGCGCAGGAAGGTCAGCCGGTCGTTGATCTCTTTCAGAATGCGGTCGGCGATGAGGCGCTGCTGCTCCGTCAGTTCCAGTTCTTCCACCCACCGCAATTCGTCCAGCACGGAGAGGGTGGTGAAATCGTGGATGTTCTTCCCGCCCACGGTGACGGCCAGCGATTCCTTCCGCAGGCGGCGGCCCTGACACTCCGGGCAGGGGCAGTCCGCCATCATCTCTTCCAGTTCCTTCTTGCTGGCCTCGCTCTGGGTTTCCAGATAGCGGCGCTCCACATTGTTGCACACGCCCTCAAAGGCCTGATACAAAACGCCCTTGCCCCGGGGCTGGTCGTAGTGCAGTTCCAGTTTTTCGCCCCCGGTACCGTAGAGGATGATCTCCTTCGCCTCGGCGGGCAGGTCGTTCCACGGCGTGGTGAGGGAGAAACGGTACTTTTTGGACAGGGCCTCGAAATACATCCGGGAGATGCCGTCGGAACGGATGCTGCCCCAGCCGGAAGCCTGAATGGCGCCGTCCAGAATGGAGAGTTTCCCGTCCGGCACCACCAGCGCCGGATCCACCTTCAACTGGCTGCCCAGACCCGTACAGGTGGGGCAGGCGCCGTAGGGATTGTTGAAGGAGAACATCCGGGGCGTCAGTTCCTCGATGGAGATGCCGCAGTCCTCGCAGGCGTAGTTCTGGGAGAAGAGCAGATTCTGCTCCTGGCGCAGCAGGTTCACCACCACGATGCCGCCGGAGAGGGCAGAGGCGGTCTCCACGCTGTCCGTCAGGCGCTGCTGGATGTCGGCGCGGATGATGAGCCGGTCCACGATGATCTCGATGTTATGCTTTTTGTTCTTGTCCAGTTTGATGTCCTCGTCCAGTTCGTAGAGACTGCCGTCCACCCGGACGCGGACGTAGCCGGAGCGCTTGGCGTCCTCGAACACTTTGGTGTGCTCGCCCTTCTTGCCCCGGATGACCGGCGCCATCACCTGAATACGGGTGCCCTCGGGCAGGGCGAGCACCTGGTCGATGATCTGGTCGATGGTCTGCTGGCGGATCTCCTTGCCGCACCTGGGGCAGTGGGGCGTGCCCACTCTGGCCCACAGCAGGCGGAGGTAGTCGTAAATTTCCGTCACCGTGCCCACGGTGGAGCGAGGGTTTTTGCTGGTGGTCTTCTGGTCGATGGAGATGGCCGGGGAGAGACCCTCGATATAGTCCACGTCCGGCTTGTCCATCTGGCCCAGGAACATCCGGGCATAGGAGGACAGACTCTCCACGTACCGGCGCTGCCCCTCGGCATAAATGGTGTCAAAGGCCAGCGAGGATTTGCCGCTACCGGACAGACCCGTCATCACCACCAGTTTGTCACGGGGGATGGTGACGTCGATATTTTTCAGATTGTTGGCGCGTGCGCCCTTGACAATGATCTTATCCTGCATACATTACTCCACAACAATATCTGCCGTGTCGGCGCCCACAAAGTCCAGCAGGGTCTGGGGCTCCACCGCCACCTGATAGCCCACCTTGCCCGCGGAAACGAAGATCGTATCGTGCAGCAGGCAGGTTTCGTGGAACACGGTGGGAAACGGCTTCTTCATTCCCACGGGGCTGCATCCGCCGTGGATGTAGCCGGTCAGGGGCAGCAGTTCCCGGCTCAAAATCATAGCGATGGACTTCTCCCCCACGGCTTTGGCCGCCTTTTTCAGATCCAGCGTTTCCGCCACGGGGATGTCGAACACATAGTAGCCGCCGGAGGCGCCCCGGGTCACCAGCGTTTTGAACACCGCTTCCGGGTCCTGACCCAGCACCCGTGCCACGGTGACGCCGTCCGGCGCTTCCGCCCCGTCGTGGGGGTATTCATAGGGGGTATAGGCGATCTTCTTCTGTTCCAGAAGGCGCATCACATTGGTTTTTTCTTCTTTCTTTTTTGCCATTCATCTCACCTCAAAATCACAACGCCGGAAAGCACCAGCACGATGCCCGCCAGCGTCAGGGCGTTCATCGGCTCGCCGAAGACCAGCACGCCGGCCACGGCAGCCACCACGGGTTCCAGACTTGCCATAATGGACGCCTTTCCGGACTCCACACGGGAAAGGCCCCGGGTATAGAACAGATAGGGCAGCACGGTGGAAAACACCACCAGTCCCGCCGCCACGAACCACAGTTTCGGCTGGCGGAGCAGCAGCGCCATCTCGCCGGGGCGCACCAGCACCAGCGACGCCGGACCGGCAAAGAGGAACGTCCAGACCGTGACGGTCATCGCATCGTAATGCGCCAGCGCGTACCGGCCAAAAATACTGTACAGCGCGTAGAAGAAGCCCGCGCCCAGCCCCAGCAGCACGCCGGTGAGGGTCACGTCCAGAGCGCCGCCGAACACGCCGCACACGCAGGCGCAGCCCGCCAGCGTCAGGAAAAGCGCCAGCAGTTTCCGACCCGTCACCGGCTCTTTCCACAGCAGCGCGGACAGCACCACCACAATGGCCGGCGCGGTATACAGCAGGATGGACGCCACCGCCAGCGAACAGAGTTTCTGGCAGGTAAAGTAGCAGCAGGTGAACAGCAGCACGCTGACCACGCCCGTGCCGAAGAAGTATTTCAGGTGCTTCCGCTCCACCCGGAACACGCTGCGGTCCCGCGCCGCGAACACGGCGGCCAGCAGCGCCATACCGCCGAAGTTGCGCACCACCACGATGGAGATGGGCGACAGTCCCGCCGCCATCAGCGTGCGGTTCCACAATCCGATGACGCCCCAGAGCGCCGCCGCCAGCAAAATGGCGGCATAGTCCGCCCAGCAGGGCGTTGTTTTTTCTGTCTGTTCTTTCATATTGCTTGCCTTTCCCTTGTGCGATCAGACCCGAGGCAAAACAGGCCCTGACCGCACCAAACCCGGCTTACTGCTCTCCCCGCAGTTCGATCAGGCGGTCACGCAGCACCGCCGCATACTCGAATTCCAGCATTTTTGCCGCTTCTTTCATTTCCTTTTCCAGTTTGGCGATCTCGGCCGTGCGCTCCTGCTCGGAAAGTTTGCGTTTCTTTCCGCCGCGGGCGCTCTCCCCCGCCACCGACCTGGAAATTTCCAGCACCTCGCGCACGCCCTTGATGATGGTTTTCGGCACGATGCCGTGGGCTTTGTTGTAGGCGTCCTGAATGGAGCGGCGGCGCTCCGTTTCTGCCATCGCGGCGCGCATCGAGGGGGTGATCTCGTCGGCATACAGGATGACCAGACCCTCCGCGTTTCGGGCGGCGCGGCCGATGGTCTGGATGAGGGAGGTCTCGGAGCGCAAAAAGCCCTCCTTGTCGGCGTCCAGAACGGCCACAAGGCTCACCTCCGGCAGGTCCAGACCCTCACGCAGCAAATTGATGCCCACCAGCACGTCGAACTCGCCCAGACGCAGGTCGCGGATGATCTCCATCCGCTCGATGGTCTCCACGTCGGCGTGCATATAGCGCACCCGGATGGAGGCGGCGCGGAAGTACTCCGTCAGATCCTCCGCCATCTTCTTGGTCAGCGTGGTCACCAGCACGCGCTCGTTCCGGGCGGCGCGGGTGCGGATCTCGTCCATCAGATCGTCGATCTGTCCCTCTACGCCGCGGACTTCCACTCTGGGGTCCAGCAGACCCGTGGGGCGGATGACCTGCTCCACGATGCTGTCCGCCCGCTCCCGCTCGTAGGGGCCGGGGGTGGCGGAGACGAACACCGCCTGACCGACGTGCTGCTCAAACTCCTCAAATTTCAGAGGGCGGTTGTCAAAGGCGCAGGGCAGGCGGAAACCGTAGCGCACCAGCGATTCCTTGCGGGCGCGGTCGCCGTTGTACATCGCCCGCACCTGGGGCAGGGTCACGTGGCTCTCGTCCACAAAGAGGAGGAAATCGTCGGGGAAGAAGTCCAGCAGCGTCATCGGGGCAGACCCCGCCGGACGCTCGGAGATGATGCGGGAGTAGTTTTCGATGCCGGAGCAGTAGCCCAGTTCCTGCATCATTTCCATATCGTATTCCGTGCGCTGGCGGATGCGCTGGGCCTCCACCAACTGCTCGTTTTCGGTAAAATGGTTCACCTGCTCTTCCAGTTCCTTCCGGATCTGACCGATGGAGCGCTCCATCTTGTCCTTCGTGGTGACGTAGTGGCTGGCAGGATAGATGGCAACGTGGTTCAGGTGGCGGTTCACCGTGCCGGTGAGGGGGTGGAAGTCGCTGATACGGTCGATCTCGTCGCCGAAGAACTCCACCCGGATGGCGCGGTCCCGGTAATAGGCGGGGTAGATCTCCACGGTGTCGCCCCGGACGCGGAACCGGTTGCGCTCAAAGGCCACGTCGTTGCGCTCGTAGCGGATCTCCACCAGACGGCGCAGCAGCTCGTCCCGGTCCCATTCCGCGCCCACGCGGAGGGACACCACCATCCTGGCAAAATCGTCCGGCTCGCCCAGACCGTAGATGCAGGAGACCGAGGAGACCACGATAACGTCCCGCCGCTCCAGCAGGGCGCAGGTGGCGGAGAGGCGCAGGCGGTCGATCTCGTCGTTGGTGGAGGCGTCCTTGGCGATATAGGTGTCGGTGTGGGGGATATAGGCCTCGGGCTGGTAATAATCGTAGTAACTC
>SVKT01000081.1 GCA_015068335.1 Oscillospiraceae bacterium
TAAGGCCATCGCGCGCAACATCGGCGCCCGCGGTCTGCGTGCAGTCATGGAAGAACTGCTGACCCGCATCATGTACGACATTCCCTCTGACCCCACCGTTGTGAAAGCAGTCATCAACAAGGACTGCGTGGAGGGAAAGGGAGAGCCCGTTCTGACCCGCGACCCGGAAAAAGTCAGCTATTCCGTGAAACTGAACAGCGGTAAGGATGAACAGTCCGACAAAGGCACAAATCCGAAGTCGGCGTCTTAACGATTTGGGAAAGGGGACGCCGTCGCGCCCCCTTTCCTTTGTTTTACCCCAAGAAAGGATGACCCTATGGAACCTGTTACTTTGAATATTCCCGTTCTGGCCCTGCGCGGCCTGACGGTTTTTCCCCATATGACCCTCACCTTTGATGTGGAGCGCCCCGTCTCCATCCATGCGCTGGAACGCGCCATGGAGGGAGATCAGGACATTTTTCTGGTCACCCAGCGGGAGAGCGGCGTGAATGCTCCGCAGGAGAACGATCTTTACGAGATCGGCACGCTGTCCCACATCACCCAGATCCTGCGGCTGTCCAAGACTTCCGTCCGCGTGATGGTGGAAGGCCGCCGCCGTGCCCGGCTGCGCCGCCTGTGGCAGACCGAGCCGTTCCTGCAGGGCAATGTGGAATTGCTGGAGGAGATGGAGCCCTCGGAGGCTTTTCTCTGCAGCCCCCGGACGGAAGCGCTGCTGCGCCAGAGCTGGAATCTGTTCAGCGAGTACATTGAACTGGCCGGCAATGTGTCCGAGGAGGTTGTCACCACCGTGATGGACTGCCGCGATGTGGGCTATCTGGCAGACTTCATTGCCCAGAACATCGCCCTGCGGCATACGGACAAGCAGGAGATTCTGGAAGAACTGGCGCCATTTATCCGGCTTCGCAAGCTCAACGGCTTCCTTGCGCGGGAATGCAATGTCCTCGGCTTCGAGCATGAGATGGAGAGCAAGATCCGCGACCAGCTGGCGCAGTCCCAGAAAGACCAGATCCTGCGCACCCAGATCCGCGTTTTGCAGCACGAACTGGGCGAAGAGGACGCAGATGACGAGATCGACACTTACAGACAGAAGATCAAAGCGCTGGAGCTTTCCGAGGATACAGAAAAGCATCTGCTGAAAGAGGTCAGCAAGCTGGCCAAGCAGCCCTTCGGCAGCGCCGAGGGAGCGGTGATCCGCAACTATCTGGATGTCTGTCTGGAAATGCCGTGGAATACATATACCCGTGAGCGCGTCAGCGTGGATGCGGCCCGAAAAGTGCTGGAACGCGACCATTTCGGGCTGGAAAAGGTGAAGGAAAGAATTCTGGAAACCATTGCCGTCCGCCAGATGAATCCGAAAGGGAAGGGGCAGATCATCTGTCTGGTAGGCCCACCGGGCGTGGGCAAGACCTCCATCGCTATTTCTGTGGCCACGGCGCTGAATCGCAAGCTGGCGCGGCTCTCTCTGGGCGGCGTGCGGGACGAGGCGGACATCCGTGGTCACCGCAAGACCTATATCGGTGCTATGCCCGGCCGCATTATCGAAGCCATCAGCCGCAGCGGCTCTATGAACCCGCTGTTGCTGCTGGACGAGATCGACAAGATGGGCAATGATTACCGTGGCGATCCCGCCGCAGCTCTGCTGGAAGTGCTGGACAGCGAGCAGAACCACAGTTTCCGTGACCATTTTCTGGAGATCCCCGTGGATCTGCGGGGCGTGATGTTCATCACCACGGCCAATACCACCGACACCATCCCCAGACCGCTGCTTGATCGTATGGAGGTCATCCGTCTTTCCAGCTATACCGATGAGGAAAAACTGCAGATCGCAAGACGCCACCTGCTTCCCAAGCAGCTGGAGGAGCACGGATTGAAGAAGGGAAGCCTTCGTATCGGCGATGATGTGCTGCGCGCCATCATCCGGGATTACACCCGGGAATCCGGCGTCCGTCTGCTGGAGCGCCGTATTGCTGCCGTTTGCAGAAAGGCTGATATGCGCCTGCTGAAGGGCGATGTAAAGCGTATTACCGTTACAGAAAACGATCTTCCGAAACTGCTGGACTGCCAGCCCTATCCTCCTGCGCTCCACACAGAGAAGGAGGAGATCGGCGTGGTGAACGGCCTTGCGTGGACGGAAGCCGGCGGCGAGATCCTGGAAGTCGAGGTCAACGTCATGGATGGCACCGGCAAGCTGGAACTGACCGGAAACCTTGGCGATGTGATGAAGGAATCCGCCCATGCAGCGCTTAGCTGCCTGCGCAGTCGCTCTGCCGTACTGGGCATCGAAAGCGATTTCTACAAGACGAAGGATATCCATGTCCACTTCCCGGAGGGGGCAGTTCCCAAGGACGGTCCCTCGGCTGGCATCGCTATGGCGACCGCCATGCTCTCTGCACTGACGAGTCGTAAAATCAAGGCAGGGATTGCGATGACAGGTGAAATTACTTTACGAGGCAGAGTGCTGTCTATCGGCGGTTTGAAGGAAAAAACTATGGCTGCTCTGCGAAACGGCATCGAAACGGTGCTGATCCCGAAGGACAATGTGCGGGATCTGGAGGAGATCGACCAGACGGTTCGGGCAGCGCTGCGGTTCATCCCAGTGAGTACAGTGGACGAGGTGTTCGCCAATGCGCTGTGTCCCGAAGCGGCAGTGCTGTGTGAGGAGCGGCCGGCGGTGCTGCCGGCATTCGCTGCGGTGAGTCGTGAGAGCGGCGATGCCGCGCTGCGGCAGTAAAGGAGGCGCCATGTCTTTGAATTTTGTGAAAGCGGAATTTGTCTGTTCCGCCGCCAATCAATCCGGCTTCCTGCGGGATGGGCTGCCCCAGTTTGCATTTGCCGGGCGTTCCAATGTGGGAAAGTCTTCTGTCATTAATCGTCTGGTGAGCCGGAAAAATCTTGCCTATGTGGGCGCATCCCCCGGAAAGACCACCCAGATCAACTACTTCCTCATCGACAAGGGCGCTTATCTCGTTGACCTGCCCGGCTACGGCTATGCCAAAGTCAGTCAGGCGGAAAAGGAACGCTGGGGCCGTTTGATGGAAAGTTACTTTCAGGATGGCAGTGAACTTATCACGGTGGGCGTTTTGATCGTAGATATTCGGCACAAACCTACCGAAAACGACCGCATCATGCACGACTGGTTCCGCCAGACCGGCTGTCCCGAGATCGTTGTGGCCAACAAGCTGGATAAGCTGAAAAAGAGTCAGGTAGAGCCTGCTCTGGCGTTGATCCGGGAAACGCTGGAACTGACGGAAGAAGATGTTCTTGTTCCGTTCTCCGCAGAGAAGGGAAACGGAAAAGAGGAACTGATCGCGCTGCTGAACGGCGCCTGCGAAAAGTAAGCGTAAAAGCAAGCACAAAAGGAACGGCAAAAGCCGTTCCTTTTTCGTTTATTGCATTGCCTGCGGCGTTTGCGGCAAGGTGGCGCGTTTTTCGATGGGCGTTGTAAGATAAAGGTTCAGAAATTCTGCCCAGAGGGATTCTTTTTCAAGCAGCAGATGCTCCTGCTGTGCGGCGATGAGTACATCCAGGGCTTGCTGGGTATCTCCCGGATAAAGGTCTGCGTGATAGGCGGTGGCAGAAATGGCCCGCTGCATGGCAGGCTCTGCACCTGAACCACTAGAGGAAAGTGCTTTGACAAAGGTGAGCGGATCGGAACAGAATGCCTGAAACAGGACGGCCGAATAGCGGTCGGCGTAAATACCGTCTATTCCGGGATTGGATGCTCCCAACTGCAGCCACTGCATCTCGGAGGCGGTGTAGGTGCGCTGGGTTTCCAGCCAGACCATCAAAGCAAAGCGAGTTTCATCTTCCAGATTGTAGCCGCCGCAAAGTCCGAATTCCTGCCAGTCCATCATGGGCAGCAGGCTGAAAATGTCCCTGCGGTAGGTGTACCGTTCTTCTGCGGAGAGATTGTTGTTGGTTTCCAACTGATTCCATGCGATATAGACTCTGCGTGCGTCGTTCAACGTTTCTCGTTCCGGGTCCTGTCGCTGTGAGAAGTCAGGCTCGCCGTCCTTCAAAGGGAAACGGGAGGTGTTGTCTGGTGCAAAGGCGAGGTTTCCCTCATCTGCCATATGTTCCACGCGAATGCCGGCTACAACGCCATCCAGCATGAAGAATTGCAAACTTGCCCCGAAAGTTTCCGCTGTCTGGAATGCGTAATAATAGTCATGTTTAACGAGAGTGTAGCTGCCTTCCTCTTTCATGCAGTAAACCAGCTCATCACCGTAAGCGGAAATGACCTGTGCCTTGGTGCTGCCCGGATGGACGCCACGGGGCGTGCGGGCATCCGAAACGATAGTGGATAGACTGTATATAAATTCCCGCTCTGGAGATTCGGGATCCAGTTCCGTATCTTCTTCGATATGAAAATACCTGATGTTGATGATGCCGCAATCCGCCTGATGGCTTGTCATAATACCAAAGTCCGTATCATGGCTTTCGGTTGGCTCTGTCAATTTTAGTGTGGTACCGAAAGGAAAAAAGATTTTCTGTTCACCCAGTTCCAGAAATTCCTCGTCACCGCTGCTGCCGTACCAGAGCAGAGCGAAGTCGGTTTCGGGAGCGGGTGAGGGAAGAATATCCTCGCATTCAACATCGGGCGTAACAAGGTCTTTGTCTGGAACTTTGGAAGCGTCATGCTTCCAGATGCCGATTCGAAGCAGTGTGCCGAGAATCACTGCCAATACAGCAATGATTGCAAGCCGGCGCCGGTGTTTCTTGTAAAGGAACGACTGTGCTTGGGTGGAGTTGGGTTGTGGGGCGGCGTCTGCGATCTGTGACAGTTCCGGCGTTTCCGTCAGTTCTGCCACAGAGATGCCAAAGACACCGGCAAGTGCCAGGAGATTTTTCATGTCCGGTGTTGCGGCATCTGTTTCCCATTTGCTGACAGCCTGCCGACTGACGCCCAGATGCGCACCCAGTGTTTCCTGGGAAATGCCAAGGGATGTGCGATAGTGATGGATCCGCTGTCCCAAGGTCATAAGAACACCTCCATTCCTGCGATGATTATCTCATGTCCCGGGGGATAAAGTCTACCACCCGGATGTCAAATATCGGTTGCAATTTCTTTTTTCGTAAAATTCACAGATTTCCACTTTCCAAAAGCAAAAAAATAAGGTAAAATATATTCGTCATATTTTGGGATTTGCAGGAGGTCTTTTGAGATGGCAAAACCTGTGTACAAACGCGTTCTGCTGAAGATCAGCGGCGAGGCGCTGGCCGGCGGAAAGGGCTCTGGTCTGGACTTTGAGATGATCGGCAGCGTGTGCGACGTTATCAAAGAATGTCTGGACATGGGTGTTCAGGTCGGTCTAGTGGTTGGCGGAGGCAACTTCTGGCGCGGCGCAAAAAACAGCGGCGGCGGCAAGATGGAACGCACCCGTGCAGACCACATCGGTATGCTGGCCACTGTGATGAATTGTCTGGCTGTGGCGGACGTCTGCGAGCAGAAGGGGATCCCCGTCAGGGTGCAGACCGCGCTGGAGATGCGCGCTATTGCCGAACCCTACATCAGGTCCCGTGCCATCCGGCATCTGGAAAAGGGCCGTGTGGTCATCTTTGGTGCCGGTACCGGCAACCCCTATTTCTCCACGGATACCGCCGCGGTGCTGCGTGCTGCGGAGATCAGTGCCGACGTGATCCTACTGGCCAAGAATGTGGACGGTGTTTACAGCGCCGACCCGGCTAAGGACCCCACAGCCGTGAAGTACGACACCATCAGCTATGACGATGTGCTGGCACAGCATCTGATGGTGATGGACACCACCGCAACGTCCCTGTCCATGGACAACCACATCCCCGTTCTGGTCTTTGCCCTGAAGGAGCCCCGCAACATCGTCCGTGCCCTGTGCGGCGAGAATGTTGGCACCATCGTCGGGGAATAAACGGCAGACTGCGCATTTGCGTTTTCCAATAACACACACCGTGAAAGGAAGGAACACAACATGTTGAAGGAAGAATACAAGATTTACGAAGAAAAGATGCAGAAGAGCATCGATTCCGTTGCGGCCGATTTTGCTGCTGTGCGTGCGGGTCGCGCCAATGCCGGCGTGCTGGATCGCATCATGGTCGATTATTACGGCAGCCCCACACCCATCCAGCAGATCGCAGCCATCGCTTCTCCCGACGCCCGGACTCTGCTGATTACTCCCTGGGACGGCAGCGCCCTCAAGAGCATCGAGAAGGCCATCCAGAACTCCGATCTGGGCATCAATCCCCAGAACGACGGCAAGGCCATCCGTCTGAACTTCCCCCAGCTGACGGAGGAGCGTCGTAAGGATCTGGTCAAGCAGATCCATAAATATGCCGAGGGCGGCAAGGTCGCCATCCGCAATATCCGCCGTGACGCCATGGACAACTTCAAGAAGCAGGAGAAGAAGTCCGAGATCACCGAAGACGAGATGAAGCAGGTAGAAAAGGATCTCCAGAAGCTGACGGACGACAGCTGCAAGAAGCTGGACGAGCTGCTGGCCAAGAAAGAAAAGGAATTGATGGCAGTCTGATGGCGGGGATTTTCAGGAAAAACGATACGGCGGGGCGGGCTGCGGGCCTGCCTCGCCACATCGCTATTATCATGGATGGAAACGGCCGCTGGGCCACCCGCCGCGGACTGCCTCGCACTGCCGGACACAAGGCAGGGGCGGAGACCTTCCGCCGGATCGCCACCTATTGCAAAAACATCGGTGTGCAGTATCTGACGGTCTACGCCTTTTCCACGGAAAACTGGAAGCGATCTGCCGACGAGGTGGGCGCCATCATGGGCCTTTTGAAAAAGTATCTGCTGGAAGCAGTGGATACCATGGAGAAAGACCAGATCCGTCTGCGCTTTTTTGGCGACATGACGCCCATCGCACCGGAACTGCAGGCGCTGGCACAGCAGACGGACGCCATCAGCGACCAGCTTGCCCCCGGCGACTTTCAGGCTAACATCTGCCTGAACTACGGTGGACGGGACGAGCTTCTTCGCGGTATTCGCCGGTTTGCGGCGGAGTGTGCGGCGGGGGAGAAGAAGCCGGAAGAACTGGATGAGGGGCTGTTCTCATCCTATCTGGATTCTGCCGGCATTCCGGATCCGGAGCTTATCATCCGCCCCAGCGGTGAGCTGCGGCTTTCCAACTTCCTGCTGTGGCAGTGCGCCTATTCGGAGTTCTATTTTACCGATGTGCTGTGGCCGGATTTTGACGAAGCAGAGATGGATCGCGCCATTGCGGCATATCAGGCAAGAGACCGACGCTTTGGAGGCGTGAAGAAATGAGTTCATTGAAATCGAGAGTTCTGGTTGCCGTGGTGGGCATTCCGGTGCTTTTGTGGGTGCTGCTGTGGGCGGACGAGCTTGTGATGATGGCAGTCCTGTGTGTGCTTGCCGGTATTGGTGCAGCCGAATTGCAGCAATGTGTCAGCGGCGGGAAGAAAAGCGAACTGACAGGC
>SVKT01000082.1 GCA_015068335.1 Oscillospiraceae bacterium
GGGCAAATTCAGCGTGCAGGTCTTGATGGCAAGTTTCATCGTGTGCGCCTCCTTTATTGATCCGTGACTCCGCCGCGGCGGCTGTTGGTTGTATTATAGGCGGAAACGCCCGCAGCCGTCAATACGCCGCCCCAAGTCCGCTTTCCCGCAAAAAAGGCCGGAAAGCAATGCTTTCCGGCCTTTCCGTTACTTTTTCACTGCGGTCGCCATCACTTCGATGAGGCAGCCCTCATACAGTTCCACGCCGCCGTAGCACATTCGGGAGGGGCGGTGCGCCGCATCAAAGTGCTTCACATACTCCTCATTCATCCCGCCGCTGAGGGTATAGTCCGTCAGCAGGACTTCCACGCGGACCACGTGCTCCATATCGGAACCGTACCGTTCCAGAAGGGCGGCAAGGTTGTTCAGCACCTGCCGGGTCTGCACGGTAATGTCACCGCAAACCAGTTCGCCGCTCTCAAAATCCTCCGACACCAGGCCGGACAGATACAGCATTTCCCCGCACTCCACCACGTCGGAATAAGGGGTGCCGTCCGCGGGATCCATCTTCAAAAATTTCAGTTGCATACGACGCTCCTTTATGGCAGATAGTTCAGCGGGTTCTGCTTCACGCCATTATAGATGACCTCAAAATGGCAGTGGCTGCCGGTGGAGTTGCCGGTAGAGCCCATCTTTGCGATCTGCTGGCCCTTGTAGACCTTTGCGCCAACGGAAACCAGCAGTTTGCTGTTGTGTCCGTACAGGGTTTCATAGCCGGTACCGTCGTGGCGGATCTTGACGGCGTAGCCATAGCCGCCCAGCCAGCCGGAGTAGGTCACGGTGCCGCCGTCGGCCGCATAGATGGCTGTGCCGATGCCGTTTGCAATATCCAGCCCCTTATGGTTGGTGGAGCCGATACCGCCGGGAGACTTACGGCCGCCGAAGTAGGAGGTAATGCGGCCGGTGGTGGGCCAGCGGAAGGTTCCGGTGGGATACCAGGTGGGGCGGGGCGTTGTGCCGCGGAGTTGATGCTCCGTCACAGGCTCCACCAGCGTCACGGAGGACACCACGGTGCGGGCCGTTTCCTCGCCGTTGACGTAGGTGACGTTGGCCACCACGTCGGCAGAGCCGTACTTGCCTTTGGAAGTCACCCGGATGTCGCCCTGATACATATCGGGCGTGTCGGTGTACTCCACCTCGTAGTTCACCTGATCCACATAGCGCTCCTGCCGCACCACCGTCATCGTCAGGTAGGGCACGGCGGCAGACAGCGTCAACTGTTCGCCGATTTGCAGTTTGTTAATGTTGTAACCGGGGTTCATTTCCAGCAGTTCGTCGGAGGTCATTCCGTTGCGCTGGGCGATCCACGTCCAGGTATCGCCCTTCTGGACCTCGTAGATGACTTCTTCCGACTTGGTGCTGTACAGGAGTTCCGCCAGATGACCCAGATTCATCATCTGGCTGCTGGGCATATACTCCTCACGGATCTCCACTTCCTCGGCAAAGCCGCAGGAAACGGTATTCTCGTCGATGGCGGACTGTTTCAGTTGTTCCAGCAGCGCTTCCAGCGCGCCCTCGTACGGGGTGGCGCCGATAAACACATCGTCCACATAGAGGCAGTAGGCCAGAGTCACCAGCCCGATCTCCTCGGACAGTTCCTCTTCCAGTGTTTCCTTTCCCACGATGTCCTGCCGCTTCTCCCAGCCGGAGGAATACTGGATCTGGGAATCGTCCAGCGTAAAGGTCTGGCCCAGAGCGCGGGTGGTTACGGCTTCAAGATTGGTGCGGACTTCCTCCACAGCCTCTTCGGACTCCACCACAGCGATCACCTCGCCGTTGTAGAGAACGGTAGTTCCTCTGGTGTAGATCGAAGCCAGCAGGATCACAGCCGCCAGCGAGCAGGCGCCCGCGATAAACGCGGCGGAATGGAGCAGGTGGTAGCCCGGACGCAGGGGATCGCTGTCGGGGCCCTTGCTCAGACCGCGGCTGCGCAGGCGAAGGGAGATCTCCTCCGCAAAGCCGGCCGCCATCGGCAGAAGCGCCCAGACCATCAGGATCAACTGAATGGGCAGACGATCCGACTCCGGGAAGTTTCTGCGGCGTTCTTCCTTCACGATGTGGTTCCAGCGGCGGCGGATGTGCCGCAGTTCCTGACGCAGTTTCACCCGCAGCACAGTCAGCAGGCTCTGCTGTCTTCCGCCGGAAGGCGCTTGCCGCGAAGAAACAGCGGTCGCCCGGCTTTTTCCGTCGGTGCGCCGCTGGGTATTATGATCGGCTCGGCGGGCGTCCGGGGACGTCTGCCGGGTGTGGTTTTTCTTTGCCTGGTTCATAAATCTCCTGTTACAAAACGGTTTAAAAAAGTTACAATTTGTTTCCATTGCCCATAATACCGCGTTTTCCCTTGCCCGTCAACCCTTCCGCGGCGAAAACCGCCCCCTTTTCTTGGGTCTGTCGGCTCCCGACAGCCGCAGGATGCAGGCCCGCATTTGTTGCTTTTGCACATTTTGCGGAGAAAAACGGCAAAACGGCGCAAATTTTTGTGGTGATATTTTCATTTTTCGATTGACCCCTGTCGTCGGAGGTGTATAATGAAATTGGTGTGAATATTTCCCCTAAACTTCATAATTCCGGAGGAAAACAATATGTTTGAGAGCCTGATCAACAAACTGAGAGCCAACCCCCGCAAGATCGTCTTTACCGAGGGCACCGACCCCCGTATTTTGGAGGCTTCCGCCCGCCTGCTGTCCGGTACCTTCCTGACCCCCGTTCTGGTGGGCAACGAGGAGGAGATCCTGGCTGCCGCCGAGAAGATCGGCTTCAACGTCCGCGGCGCTATCATCATCGACCCCGCCAAGTTCGAGGATATGGACAAGATGGTGGACGCTATGGTGGAACTGCGCAAGGGCAAGATGACTGCCGAGCAGTGCCGCGACGCCCTGATGCAGGCCAACTATTTCGGCACGATGCTGGTGAAGATGGGCTACGCCGACGCTCTGCTGGGCGGCGCCACCTACTCCACCGCCGATACCGTCCGTCCCGCTCTGCAAATCATCAAGACCAAGCCCGGCAGCAAAATCGTTTCTTCCTGCTTCATTATGGTGCGTGACTCCGCCTCCGGCGAGCGCGAAGTGCTGGCTATGGGCGACTGCGCCATCAACATCGCTCCCACCGAGGACGAACTGGTGGAGATCGGCCTGGAAACCGCCAAGACCGCCAAGATCTTCGGCGTGGATCCCAAGGTCGCTTACCTGAGTTACTCCACCAAGGGTTCCGGCAAGGGCGAGGACGTGGACAAAGTCCGCAACGCCTGCGCCAAGGCCAAGGCCGCGGCTCCCGAACTGTGCATCGACGGCGAGATGCAGTTCGACGCTGCCGTCTCCCCCACCGTCGGCCAGTTGAAGTTCCCCGGCTCTCCCGTGGCCGGCTACGCCAACACCTTCATCTTCCCCGACATCAACGCCGGCAACATCGGCTACAAGATCGCCCAGCGCCTGGGCGGCTTCGACGCCTACGGCCCCATCCTGCAAGGCCTGAACGCTCCCATCAACGACCTCTCCCGCGGCTGCAACGCCCAGGAAGTCTACTCTATGGCCATCATCACCGCCGCTCTGGCCGAGTAAGTCTTACATAATAAACGAAGGGACGCCCACCGGGCGTCCCTTTTTCTTCGCTTATCTCCGCTTTTTCAGCAGCACACCTGCCGCGACGACCGCCACCGCTGCCGCCGCCAGAATGACATACAGGCCCGCGCCGCCGTTCCCGGCGTCCTCCGCCGCAGGAGGGGCAGGGGTGACAGGTAAACCCTCCGGCTCGCCCTCCTCCGGCGCTTCCTGCTCCGGCGCATCTCCGGGCACAGGCTCGGGTTCGGCTTCCTGCGGGACCTCCGCAAACACATACACGCTGAAATGGTTGGTTTTGAAGGTCAGGGTGTGGGCCGCCGGGTCGTATGCCGTTTCGCAGGCCTCCATACCGCCGTCGTCGGCGAGATAATACACCGCAACGGTGTTCCCCGCCTGCACGGTATACCCTTCGGGCACCGCAAGTTTCACCTCGACAAATCCGTCCAGTTGGTGCAGCGCTTTGCCGGCAGCGTCTTTCAGGGTAATGTCAAACACCTGAATGTTTTCCGTCCCCAGTTTGCTGCGCGCGGATGTTACCGCAAGGTCATATATCGCACCGAAGCGATACTGCTGCGCCTGCATAGATGTTCCCTCCGGCAGCACGCCCGCTGCGTCGGAAACCGAACCAGCGTCTGCATCCACCGTGTAGGAAATTTCCGGTTCTGCGTTGCGCACGCTGTAAAAGAACTCGTTGACCTTTCTGCGATCCGCCGGCCGCTCCTGCTCCTTGCCGGTCTTGGAAACGGAAATGTAGCAACTTCCCTCTTTGATGAAACTGTGTACCGGGCCGACGGCGTCAAAATAGTCGGGATTCCAGCGGCCGTTGCCGTCCACAAATTCTCCCGGCAGTTCCCAGATCACCTGCACATCTCCGGTCCACTGGGAGTATACCTCTTTGCTGATGGTGACATAGCCATTGCCGCTGTAACGGACGCCGTTATTGACCAGCGTTACCCGCACATTGTAGTCCGGCTCGCCAAGCCCGTTGTAGAGCGCCGCATAGGTAATGGCGGTCACGGGATACCCCTCCCGCTGCGTCCACTGGGCCACAAAGGACACCCTCTGACCGGCGATAGGGTAGTTCAAAATCTCGGCCGTGGTCATCAGTCCCGTGCCGGGAAGTTGCGCGCCGGTGTCGGTGGCATAGGCATACCAGCCCACAAAATCCTTGTCCAGACAGGTGGGATCCTCAAATACCCACTGGGAGGAAAGGGTACTTCCCTCCTCCACGGGCGTGGTGATGTCGAACATATCCATACCCCGGGTGGTGTGCACCGTGCCGCCCCGTGCGTCCACGAACACTTCCTGGATCCCGTCGGCGGAGACGCTCACCTGCATACAGGCGGCACAAACCAGAACCAGCAGCAGCAAACCGATTCGTTTTCTCATAAGAACAGACCCTTCCTTTTGAATCAAACTTCCGGAATATTGTACCACTGCCCAAGCGCCATTTCCAGTTTCCACCGCAAAAACCACGATATCTGGCAGTCTACAATCAGAGAGGGACGCCTTTCGGCGTCCCTCTCTGATTATGCCTTTCCTATTGCTCTACTCATAGGCACTCACCCGGAAAAATTATTTAAATGTAGAAGTAATATCCGTACCAACCTGTTTCCGTAGTGCCATCCATATATTCCAGCGTTATGTCTCCGACAACCACCTTGCTGGCAATGCTGCAATATCCGGCTTCGCTCACAAGCAGGGATTCGCCCGGTTTTACAGGTCCCACATATTTAACGGTATAAGAGGTCTTTCCCGTAATATCATTTTCGGCAGGATCATCAACCGCATTATAGTAATACACAGTAACACTATAATACTTAATGGTTTTTCCACTATTATTATCAGCAGTCCAAACCAATTTGATCAAACCGGCAGAATTCATACCTCTCAAACTCGCAAATTCTTCGGTAGGCGCACTGATTCTGGTCTTCATATCAATGGTCACTTTCACACCGCAGCGGGTGCACTTTCCGTCACTTCCGGAACTGTGGCCAAGGGCGCTTCCCTCTGTCTGCCCGCAGGCAGAACAGGTTTTTGCCTTGGTGCAGGTGGCATTTTCCCACTTGTGGCCGGGAGCCGCCGTAGTATCCTGGTAAGAATGACCGCAGGACGCACAAGTATGTTTGGTAACGCCCACCGTAGTACAGGTCAGAGCGGAAACCGTAGACGCCTTGTAATTATGTCCGGTTGCAGAAATGGTGCCGCTTTCCTGCGCGCCGCATCCACTGCAACTACGTGTTCTTTGGCCATTGGATGTGCAGGTGGCCGCGGTAACCGTCGACCACGCACCGTAAGTATGCTGGGCAAGTTCAGTTTTTTCCGTTTTAGTATCTCCGCACACAGAGCACGCCATCGCTTTTTCGCCCTGTTCTGTGCAGGTTGCCGCCTTGGTGATCTTCCAATCGCCGTAAGAATGCTGAACAATTTTCGTTTTTTCTACCTTAGTATCATTGCACCCGGAGCAAGTCTTGGTTTTTTCACCCTGCTCCACGCAAGTAGGCTCCTTGGTAACTTCCCACTCTCCGTAAGAATGTTCAAGCACGGGTACTTCTCTGCTCTCTTTTTCATTGCATTTGGTGCATACCCGAACTTCCTCTCCTGCCGCAGTACACGTGGCTGGTGTCTGAACTTCGTATTCACCATACTCGTGTTCGCAACTGCATCCTGCAAGCACGAGCAGCGACATTACAACAGCCAAAAGCAGGGTCCCTTTTGTTGTCTTTCTCATCTCAATCCTTCTTTCTCTCGGATCATATTAACCGATATCGGTTAATATGATTGTATACTGATTTCGGTTAACATTCAAGTAGAAAGCGAGGCTTGAATGTTGTGATTTCATACGATAATTTATGGAAAATTATGAGAGAAAAAGGCATTTCGCAATATACCTTAATCAAAAAGTATAGCATTAGCCCCGCGCAGATCACCCGGCTGAAACGGAACGAAAGCGTCAGCACCCACACCATTGAAATGTTTTGCAGGATCCTCGACTGTCAAGTTGGCGACATTATGGAATATATCAAAGACGAAGAAAAATGACCTCCCCGAAACAGGGAGGTCATTTTGCATTTGATAGATAGTTACTTCTGGCTCTCGGCCACAGCAACGGCGCAGGCCACGGTCATACCGACCATAGGGTTGTTGCCGGCGCCCAAAAAGCCCATCATTTCCACGTGGGCGGGGACGGAGGAGGAGCCTGCGAACTGGGCGTCGCCGTGCATACGGCCCATCGTGTCGGTCATACCGTAACTGGCGGGGCCGGCGGCCATATTGTCGGGGTGCAGGGTACGGCCGGTGCCGCCGCCGGAGGCGACGGAGAAGTACTTCTTGCCCTGCTCGATGCACTCCTTCTTGTAAGTGCCGGCGACAGGATGCTGGAAGCGGGTGGGGTTGGTGGAGTTGCCGGTAATGGAAACGTCCACGCCTTCCAGATGCATAATGGCCACGCCCTCGCGGACGTCGTCGGCGCCGTAGCAGCGGACGTTGGCGCGCTCGGACTCGGAGTAGCGGGTCTCCTTGACGATGTTGACCTTGCCGGAGGCATAGTCGAACTGGGTCTGGACATAGGTGAAGCCGTTGATGCGGCTGATGATCTGGGCGGCGTCCTTGCCCAGGCCGTTCAGGATGACGCGCAGGGGCTCCTTGCGGGCCTTGTTGGCGTTCTTGACGATGCCGATGGCGCCCTCGGCGGCGGCGAAGCTTTCGTGGCCGGCCAGGAAGGCGAAGCACTTGGTGTCCTCACGCAGCAGCATGGCGCCCAGGTTGCCGTGGCCCAGGCCCACCTTGCGGTCTTCGGCCACGGAG
>SVKT01000083.1 GCA_015068335.1 Oscillospiraceae bacterium
GCATACGGCACGTGGAGCGTGGAGAAGACCTATCTCCACCTCTATCCCGAAAACCCCATCGTGATGGACCTGGACACGCCGCTGGACTCTCTGGGCGGCAAGACCCCCTTCCAGGTGACCCAGGACGGCTTTGCCTGCCATAAGAGCCAGCACTGGACGTGGTTCTACAAGTGGATCTACGGCACTTCCGACGCCCCCATCACAAAGGCGGCGGATATCAAAACCTACTCCCCCTGCCTGTACGGGCTCTACGCCTCCACCGTGGGGACGGATACCGCTGGCGGCGACTTTTTTGAGAATGTGACCACCTACGCCCAGCGGGCAGAGGCAGAAGCAAAGGCGAAAGCCGAGGCGGAAGCCAAAGCGCAGGCCGAGGCGGAAGCCAAAGTGAAAGCCGAAGCCGAGGCAAAGGCCAAAGCGGAAGCCGAGGCCAGAGCCGCCGAGGACGCCGCGCGGGCGAAGCGGAATCGCAGCATCGTTGTGTTCGTCGCCGTGGACGCGGTGATTTTGCTGGCGGCAGGCGCCGCCATCGTCATCCTGCGCAAGCGGGGCGGAAAGCGGGCAGCGAAGCGCTGAACCGCCGCCCCAACGAAACCAAGATAAAGAGGGTATGTACGTGAAATCAGTTTCTGTCATCATTCCCGCCTACAAGCCGGATGAAAAACTGCTCGCCACCCTGTCCGATCTGGTGCAGACCGGATTTACGGACATTCTGGTGGTGGACGACGGCAGCGGTGCGCCCTTTGCCCCCATCTTTGAGCAGGTAAAGGCCATTCCGGAATGCACGCTGCTGCGCCACGAGGTGAACCGCGGCAAGGGTGCCGCCCTGAAAACCGCGATGCGCTTCTTCCTGGACAACCGTCCGGAGGGCGCCGGCGTGGTCACCGCAGACGCAGACGGCCAGCATCTGGCCGCCGACATTGCCGCCGTGGCCCAGGCGATGCTGGAAAAGGGCTCGCTGATCCTGGGCGTGCGGGACTTCTCCGCTCCCGACGTCCCGCCCAGAAGCAAGACGGGCAACCGCATCACCATCGCCGTGTTCCGCCTGTTCTTCGGCATGAAGATCAGCGACACCCAGACGGGTCTGCGGGCCTTCCCCCGGAAGCACATTGCGGAGATCGCCGCCGTCAGCGGCGACCGCTACGAGTTTGAGACCAATATGCTCTTCCTCGCCAGCCGGAACAAACTGCCGCTGGATGAGGTGAAGATCCACACCGTGTACATCGAGGAAAACCGCTCCTCCCACTTCCGCGTGGTGCGGGACAGTCTGCGCATCTACGCCCTCATCATCAAATATCTGGTCAGTTCCGTCGGCTCCGCCGTGCTGGACGAGGGCGTGTTCTACCTGTTCAAGCGGCTGCTGGGCTCCGGCGTGCTGCTGGGTCTGCTCCCCGCCACCTACATCGCGGCATTTCTGGCCCGGGTCATCTCCTCCCTGTTCAACTACTTCGTCAACGCCAAAGTGGTCTTTGGCGGCAGCACCGGCAAAAAGACGCTGATCCGCTACTACATCCTCGCCGCAGTCCAACTGGCGCTCTCCGCCACGCTGGTGTTCCTGCTGGAAAAGGGCCTCTCCGTTTCCTCCCCCGCCCTGTCCACCCTGATCAAGACCCTGATCGATACCTTCCTGTTCTTTTTCAGTTTCCGCATCCAGCACAAGTGGGTGTTCAACACGGAAAAAGAGCGCCGGGAAGTCTGAAAGGATACCGCTTATGACACAGAAGAAATTCACATTCAAACTGGTCTATCTCATCTTCCTCGCGGTGTTGGCGGCGCTGGTACTGGCCGCCACGATGTATGTCCGCTCCCTCCTGACCGACTACGAGGCTGCCCAGCCTCAGCGGCAGGCGGAGGCCGTGATCGGCGAACTGGTCGCCGCCGCGGAAGACGGAACGTTCCTGACCAAGTACCCCTTGCCCGAGGCCGCCGCCGGCCGCTTTGAGGAGGGCATCGATCTCCACAGCGCCTACCTGGCCCTCTATGACAAAGACGCCCTCTCCTGCACGGAAAAGGGCGGACTGCACGGCGAGGATGAACTGTATTACTACATTGAAAATGACGGCTTCCCCGTGGCAGAGGTGAAACTGAAAGCCGCAGGCCCCGCCGTTTCCAAACTGGTGGTGTTCTCCCTGCGGGACTGGGAAGTGGACTCCGTCGTCCCCGTGTTTGAGCCCCGCGACTACACGCTCTCCCTCCCCGCGGAATTTTCCGTCAGCGTCAACGGCATCCCCCTGACGGCGGAGGACAACGTCTCCGACACCGGCAAGTGCAAGTACACGCTGGAAGGCCTGTACCTGAAACCCGACGTGAAGATCACCGACAGCGAAGCCAACTACGGCACCTACACCGTGAAAGGCAGCCGCATTCTGGCGGAGTACTACGACTATGACCTGACCCTGCCCGCCACCCTGACCGTATCCCTCAACGGCGCCATCCACGAGGGCACGGACGCCGGCGGCGACCGCGTGCATCACAGCATCACCCGCCTCACCAAACCGGATATGAAGATTCTCGACCTCTTCGGCAACGAGGTGACCTATGACGGCGGCAGCGAGCTGCCCCTGACCTACGCCTCCATCATTGTGGACGAGGGCTACACCGTGCAGGTGGACGGCGCCGCCGTGCCCGCAAAAGCCGTGGCCACCGTTCCCAACCCCAACTACGCCCATTTCGCCGACTATGTGGACGGCCTGCCCAGCATTTCCACATACAACATCGCCATTTTGAAGGATGACGCCGCCATCACGGTGACCGATCCCGGCGGCAAGGCCG
This sequence comes from Oscillospiraceae bacterium, assembly GCA_015068335.1. GTDB lineage: Bacteria > Bacillota > Clostridia > Oscillospirales > Oscillospiraceae > Oscillibacter. The sequence goes on from SVKT01000083.1 coordinate 2,773, forward strand.
TGGCGCTGGAAGAGGGTGTCACCGCTCATAATCTGACTGCCGACCCCGTGGGTCTGGATGCCGTTCCCGCAGAGATCGCCGCGCAGGTGGATGTGCTGGACATCGCCAAAAAATGGAGCCTGTTTATGAGCGCCGACCTGGCCTTCTCCAAGCTTTCTCCCAGCCTGATCTCCGGCTCCTACCAGTATCAGGTGGCAAAAAAGTACGCCACCGGCATCGATATCACCTTTATCAGCAATCACATTCTGCGTGACCCCGCCTTCACCGGTGAATCCGTCAGCAACTTCGTACGCATCACGGAGGACTGCTTCTCTGTGGACATCCGGTTCACCAAGCATATGTACCTGACCCGCACCGGTGAAAATGTAGACGACACCCTCAACGACCGCTTCTACTTTGTCCGCTGCGACGACACCGACGACGGCAAGGACAATCCCGCCTGGAAGCTGGCAACTATGAAGGAGATCATTGACGATGCAAGAGTTTGAACATAACACCGCCACCGCAGAAGCGGCGAAGCCCCACGGCGGAAAGCGGCTTTCCTCCGGCGGCAGCGGGATCGGAAAGGCCGTGGGCAAGTGGGCCCTGCGCCTCACTGCGATGCTGCTGACGGCCGTGGTGGCCGTGGCAGCCACCGTGCTGATCTCGCTGAATATGATCTGCTCGGACAAGTTCCCCTCCGCCCAGCAGATGTTCGTCACCACCATTCTGGAGACCGGTCAGTTCAAGTTTCTGGCGGGCTGGTTCCTCAGCTCCGAGGAGATCCAGGAGATCGTGGACAAGAACTCGATGAAGGAACTCAACGCCGAAGTGGACGCCGACCTCATTCAGGTGGGCGGCTCCGGCAGCGTGGACATCCAGACCGGCGGCCAGAACGCCGAGCAGAAGGACATTGAGATCACCGAGGTGGCCGGCGCCACCTTCACCGGCACGATGATGATCGTGAAGGACCCCTCCCGGGTGTCCCTTGCCACCATCTACCCCTGGCGGGACGTGGGCGTGACCCTGGACGAACTGGTCACCTCCAACGGCGCCATCGCCGGCATCAACGGCGGCCTTTACGACTCCACCAACAACACCGGCGGCCGGCCTCTGGGCGTCATCGTGTCGGGCGGCGAGATCCAGTACAACCGCCCCCAGGACTATCCCGGTCTGGTGCTGGTGGGCTTCACCGAGGATGACATCCTCCAAATCATTGACATCTCCAAACTGAACGCAGCCGGCGTGGAAAAGCTGGTGGCGGAAAAGCGGATCCGCGATGCGGTCACCTTCCAGGAGGAGGCCAGCGACGCCAACAACCACTTCGTGCAACTGATCATCAACAACGAAACGCGCGAGATGAACGGTATGGGCAGCGGCCTCAACCCCCGCACCGCCATCGGTCAGCGCGCCGACGGCTCCGTGCTGCTCTTCGTCACAGACGGCCGCGGCCGCTTCGGCCACTTAGGCGCTTCCAGCGGCGATCTGATCGCCGTGATGGAGGAGTTCGGCGCGGTGAACGCCGCCAATCTGGACGGCGGCAGTTCCTCCTGTATGTATTACGACGGCGAGTACCTGAAAGCCAGCGTGACTTTCTACCACGCCAATTCCTCCTGGAAACTGCCTGCCGGCTTCATCGTGAAATAAGCAAAAGAGGACCGCAGCCATCGGCTGCGGTCCTTGTCTGTGCTCACCCGTTCCAGCGGGATCGTTCCGCCCGGACGTCAATGTGTGTAAAGGTGGGATAGGTGCCGATGCCGCCGGAATCCCCCAGCAGCGTTTCGGCGTAGGCCGCCACCTTTGCGGGGGCAACGCCGTCCACGCAGATGTCCGCCGCCAGCCCGTACTTGTGCTGACTGTAAGCGCTGCCGCCCACGGCCTTGTTCCGCGCCTCGGTGCGGTAGCCGCTGGAAACGGTCACCGGCACGTTGAAGTGGCAGCGGATGGCTTCCAGCACCTCCACAAGACGGGGGGAGAGGAATACGGTGTCCGTTCCGTCCGTGCAGGCAAACTCCCGCACGCGGAAATGCGCCGCCACCTTGGTGTTGCCGTCCTTTGCACGGGAATACACGTTGACTGCGGCGCCGTTCATTTCTCTGCCTCGCTGTTCTTCCGGCTCTGGGTGCCGAAATAGAAGGAGATCACAACGGTATAGACCATCATAACGTCCTCGCTGACGCCGCCGTGCGCGGCCATACGGGCGAACACCACGGTCAGCACCAGCGTCACCAGAGATTTGACGGACAGCAGCGCCGTCAGTCGGTTCATCAGTTTTTCCTTCATCGAACATTCCTCCTTTTCATCCTGCGCCCTGCCCGCCCAGCAAAAACGCCGCAAAGGCGCCTGCCAGAGCCAGCAGGAACTTGTCTACCAGCCCGTCCCAGCGTTTCGCGGGGCGGTGTTCCAGCGCGTCCAGTTTTTCATCCAGCCGCTGCACACTGTTTCCCATCGTTTCCTGTCGGGTGGCCAGGACCTCCACAGCGGTGGCCAGACGGTTCAATGCGGTCTGCGCCTCCTCCAAGCGGTCCACGCGCCGGAGCAGTTGCGCAGTCTTTTCCTCCATACCTGCCATCAGCGCGGTCACGTCCTGTTCCATACTTCACCTCCCTGTCTGTCCCTCACTGTTGCCGCCCCAGAGGGAATTTGTTGCACGACCGGGTGCAACAAACCGAAAAAAACCCATTTTCCCCGGAATACCCGCGCCGCGGAATTTCTTCCGCGGCGGCCATTTTTTGCGCCTGTCTGCCGTCCCGGAATCGTCATAGCCCCCTCTGCCCCGGCATAGGCTTGCACAAGAGGTGATGCTTATGACGATCCACGTTGTCCGCCGGGGAGAGTCGGTCTTCTCCGTCGCCGCCGACTACGGCGTCGACCCCGGGCGGCTGGCTGCCGACAATACCGTCCCCGCAGACGGCGACCTGGCCACAGGGCAGACGCTGGTGGTGCGCCGCCCCCGGCAGATCCACACCGTGCAGGAGGGCGACACCCTCAGCACCATCGCCGCCTATTACGGGACCACCCTCCGCCAACTGTGGCGGAACAACTTCCCGCTGGGCGGCGGCACCTTTCTGACGCCGGGGCAGGAACTGGTGATCTCCTACGACGACGAAAAACTGGGCCCGCTGGTATCCAACGGCTACGCCTACCCCTTCATTGACCAGCGGCTGCTGGACGCCCAGATGCCCTATCTCTCCTTTCTGTCGCCCTTCACCTACGGCATCACCGAAAACGGCGAATTGCTGCCGCCGGAGGACGACCGCCTGCTCTCCGCCGCCCGCACCCACGGCACGCAGCCGGTGCTGCACCTGTCCACGCTGACGGAGGCGGGCAGTTTTGATACGCAACGGGCGGAGACCGTCCTGACGGACAGCGCCGTGCAGGACCGGCTGGTGGCGGATGTGCTGCAAACCGCCCAGCGTATGGGGTACGCCGGCGTGGACGTGGATTTTGAGTACCTGCCCGGCACGCTGGCCGGGGCGTATGCCGACTTCCTCGCCCGGCTGCGGCGGCTGCTCCACGCTCAGGGGCTGTTTCTCTGGGCGGCGCTGGCGCCCAAGACCTCCGTCGGCCAGCGGGGACTGCTCTACGAGGGGCACGACTACGCCGCCGTCAGCGCCGCCACGGACGGCGTGCTGCTGATGACCTACGAATGGGGCTACACCTACGGAGCGCCAATGGCGGTGGCGCCGCTGCCCAACGTGCGCGCCGTGCTGGATTTCGCCATCACCCAGATGCCGCGGGAAAAGATTTTTCTGGGCGTTCCCAACTACGGCTACGACTGGCCCCTGCCCTTCATACAGGGCACCACCCGCGCCCGCTCCATCTCCAATCAGGAGGCCATCGAACTGGCGCTGCGGTACGGCGTGGCCATCCAGTACGACGAGACTGCCCACGCGCCCTTCTTCCACTATACCGACGGCTCGGGCACCGTCCACGAGGTCTGGTTCGAGGACGCCCGCAGCCTTGCCGACAAATTCTCGCTGGTGGCGGAGTACGGTTTTCAGGGCGTGGGCATCTGGAACCTGATGCGCCCCTTCTCCCAGACGTGGCTGGTGCTGGACAGTCTGTACCGCATTCAGTGACCCTTTGCGCAAAAAAACTCCCGTGTCCGACGGACACGGGAGTTCTTCTCATTTCCTTAATCACAACTTCTTTTTTCAAAATTTCAAAGGGGAGTAGAAACGCCGCAGCGTAACATACTCCCCTTTGGTGACTGATTTTTCTGCTGTCCGCCAGCCGCCGGCACATTCGTCCGGTAAGACCACAGGTTTTTCTGTTGCCTGCCAACTACCGGCACATTCGTCCGGCAAGAATTTCGGATTTAGGTGTCAGCCCACCGATAGACCGTGGTCTATCTCTGATGGTATTATACGCACCTGGTGAAATTATGTCAAGAGTCGCTTCGTTCAGGCTTCCGCTTTCTGTTTCAACTGACGGCACAGAGGGATGAGGACGCCGCCCACGGCGTTGCCCACGCTCATCACCAGCAGGTACAGCACCGTCTTGGCGCTCCACACATTGGCCACGGAGAAATAGAACATATTGGCCACACAGTGCTCAAAGCCGCAGAGGATGAACACCGA
>SVKT01000084.1 GCA_015068335.1 Oscillospiraceae bacterium
GGTGGGTCTGGAAGCCCACCAGATTGTACACCGTGCCGTCGGCGTTGTCCCGCCGCAACTGCACCACGGCATAGGGCCAGCGGCCGGTGCGGGGGTCGTCCAGTCCCCGGGATTTCAGCGGGCCGTAGAGCAGCGTGTCGTGTCCGCGGCGGGCCATAACCTCCACGGGCATACAGCCCTCAAAAACCTGGGAGTCCTCAAAGCCGTGGACCTCCGCTTCCTGGGCGGTGGTCAGCGCCTCCCAGAAGGCGTCGTACTCCTCTTTGTTCATCGGGCAGTTTACATAATCTGCCGTTCCCTTGTCATAGCGGGAGCCGAACCACGCCTTTTCCATATCCACGCTCTCGGCGGACACCAGCGGCGCCGCCGCGTCGTAGAAGTGGAGGTCGCTGTCCTCCCCCAGCAGCGTTTGCAGGCGTTCTGCCAGCGCGTCGGAGGTCAGGGGGCCGGAGGCGATGACCACCTCCCCCTCGGGGATCTCCGTCACTTCGCCGGGAACCACAGTGATGCGGGGGTGGTTTCTGATCTTCTCGGTCACCAGCGCGGCAAAGCCGTGGCGATCCACCGCCAGCGCGCCGCCGGCCTCCACGCGGGTGGCATCGGCGCATTCCAGGATCAGAGAGCCCAGCCGCCGCAGTTCTTCTTTCAGCAGGCCCACTGCGTTTTCCAGTTGGTCGGAGCGCAGGGAGTTGGAGCAGCACAGTTCTGCAAAATTGTCCGTTTCGTGGGCGGGTGTCTTTTTCTCCGGCTTCATTTCGCACAGCGTCACATCAATGCCCCGCTGGGCCAGTTGCCACGCGCACTCGCTGCCGGCCAGTCCCGCGCCGATCACAGTTACATTCATAAGTCCGTCCTTTTCTTACGGTTCCGTCCGCCGCAGCGGAGGATCATTCACCCGCTTTGGCGGTCTTTTTGGCCGTCTTTTTTGCGGCTGTCTTTTTGGCCGCAGGCTTCTTTGCCGCCGTCTTTTTTGCGGCAGGCTTCTTGGCTGCTGTCTTTTTGGCGGCGGGCTTTTCAGGCGCTGCGGCATCCTCGGCGCCGCTGTCCGCCTTCTTGGGATAGCCGCGCTTTTCCTCCGGCAGGAAGTTGGCGCAGGCCTCGTTGATGCAGAAGGGGCGCTTGAAGCCGCGGCCTGCCTTTTTGAACATCGTGTGGCCGCAGGCGGGGCAATCGTCCTTTACCGGCACGTCCCAGGTCATAAAGTCGCACTTTTCACTCTCGCCCCGGGAGCCAACCCGCTCGCAGCAATAGTAGGTGTACTGCTTGTTGGTCTTTTTGCTGGTGCCGGTACGCTTCATCAGCCGTCCGCCGCACTTGGGGCAGCGGCCGGGCATCTCGATGACCAGCGGCATCGTGAAGGTGCAGTCGGGATAGCCGGGGCAGGCCAGGAAGCGGCCGAAGCGGCCGGACTTTACCACCAGATGCTTGCCGCACTCGGGACAAAGTTCCTCGCTGACCTCGTCAGGCACCTTGATGCGGGTGCCTTCCAGATCCTTCTCCGCCTGTTTCAAACTGGCGGAGAAATCACCGTAGAACGCGCGGAGGATGGCCTTCCATTCCGTGGTTCCCTCCTCCACGGAGTCCAGACGCTGCTCCATATTGGCGGTGAATTTCAAGTCGGCGATGTCGGCGAATTTCTCCTTCATCAATTCCGTGACCACGCGGCCCAGATTGGTGATGCGCAGATACTTGCCCTCCTTGATGACGTATTCCCGGTCCAGAATGGTGGAGACCGTGGGGGCATAGGTGGAGGGGCGGCCGATGCCCTGCTCCTCCATCGCGCGGATGAGGGTGGCGTCGGTGTAATGGGCGGGGGGCTGGGTGAAGTGCTGCTCCCGGCTGAATGTTTTCAGCGTCAGCACTTCGCCTTCCTGCAACGCGGGCAGCGGGGAGTCTTTCTCCTCCTTCTCCTCGTCTCTGCCTTCCTCGTACACGGCGGTGTAGCCGGAGAATTTCAGACTGGACGAACTGGCGCGGAAGGCGTGGCCGCCGGCCTCGATCTCCACGGCCACGCTGTCGTACACGGCGTTGGCCATCTGGCAGGCGACATAGCGGCTCCAAATCAGGCGGTACAGGCGGTACTGCTCGCCGGTCAGATCCTTGCGGACGTCCTCCGGCGTCAGGAACACGTTACTGGGGCGGATGGCCTCGTGGGCGTCCTGGGAGTTGGCCTTGGTCTTATAGCGGTTGGCCCGGGCGGGATAATAGTTCTTGCCGTAGCGGCCCAGAATGAAGTCTCGGGTGGCGGCGATGGCCTCCTCGGAAATGCGCAGCGAGTCGGTACGCATATAGGTGATCAGACCGACGCTGCCCTCGCCCTCGATCTCCACGCCTTCGTAAAGTTGCTGGGCGATGGCCATCGTGCGGCGGGGCGTCATATTCAGTTTGCGGGAGGCCTCCTGCTGCAACGTGGAGGTGGTAAAAGGAGGCGAGGGGCTGCGCTGCTTGTCGCTGCGCTTCACGCTCCTGACGGCAAAGATCCCGTTCTCCGTTTCGCGCACCACGGCGTCCACCGCGGCCTCCGTTTTCAGTTCGGTCTTTTTGCCGTTCTTGCCGTGGTAGTGGGCGGAAAAGACGCTCTTTTTCCCGTCGTTGCCTTCCAGGTTGGCATCCAGCGTCCAGTACTCCTCGGGACGGAAGGCCTCGATCTCCCGCTCCCGGTCGTCCACCATACGGGTGGCAACAGACTGGACACGGCCCGCGGACAGGCCGCGGCGCACCTTCTTCCACAGCAGCGGAGACAGTTCATAGCCCACCAGACGGTCCAGAATGCGGCGGGCCTGCTGGGCATCCACCAGATTCTGGTCGATCTCGCGGGAGGCTTGGATGCTCTCCTGCACCACCTTGCGGGTGATCTCGTTGAAGGTGACCCGCTTTGCCTTGCTGTCGGGCAGTTCCAGCAAATGCTTCAAATGCCAGGAGATGGCCTCGCCCTCGCGGTCAGGGTCGGTTGCGAGATAGACGGTCTTCGCCGCTTTGGCAGACTTTTTCAGATCGTTGATAATGTCTTCCTTGCCCTTGATGGGCTGATAGACCGGTTCGAAATCCTGCTCGATCTCCACACCGATCACGCTCTTGGGCAGGTCGCGCAGATGGCCCATACAGGCCTTCACCTCAAACTCCTTGCCCAGATATTTTCCAATGGTCTTTGCCTTCGCGGGAGACTCCACGATGACCAGGCTCTGTTTTGCCATAGTTACCTCCAACCGCCCAGAGGGGCGTTTTGCATCCATTTATTCTGTCAGCGTTACCGCACGGGTATAGCGCTTTCCCGCGTGCTGTTCCACGTAAGTTTCCAGTTCCAGCAGGGTCAGCGCCGACAGCACCCGCCGGGTGGGGATCCCGGTTTGTTCGATCAGGTCATCCACCTGGATCGGCACTTCGGCGTCCAGCGCACGCAGCAGCGTGATCTGGTCGTCCGTCAATCCGGCGCCCTCTTTGGAAAGACGTATGCTGGGAGGCACGACTTTTGCCTCCTGCTTCTCCACCGTCTGATAGCCCACCACTTCCGGCTGGCCGCCGGACTCGCTCCGGCGCAGTTTTTCCGGGAAGCGCGCCGTGTATTCCCGCAGGATGTCCCACGCCTCCGACACCAGACCCGCACCGTCCCGGATCAGCCGGTTGCAGCCTACGCTGGCCGGCGCGTCGATGGGGCCGGGCACGGCAAACACGTCTCTTCCCTGTTCCAGCGCCGCTTCGGCGGTGATCAGCGCGCCGCTCTTTTCCGGGGCTTCCACCACCAGCGCGGCAAGGCTCAACCCGGACAGGATCCGGTTTCGAACCGGGAAATGGCGGCCTGCGGCCTCCGTTCCCGGAGGGTACTCGCTGATGAGCACGCCTGCGGCGGCTACATCTTCATACAAATAGCGGCTTTCGTAGGGGTAATGCACATCCAGTCCGTTGCCGACCACCGCCACGGTCACGCCGCCGGCACGCAGGGCGCCCCGGGTGGCTGCGGCGTCGATGCCTTTTGCAAGACCCGTGACCACCACGGCGCCGCCGCGGGTCAGACCGTAGCCCAGTTTCTCCGCGCAGGAGATGCCGTAGGGCGTGCAGTTGCGCGTGCCCACCACGGCCACCGCCGCCTCCTCATCGAAGGCGGGCAGCCGACCCTTCCAGTACAGCAGACAGGGCGGGTCGTAGATGTTCTTCAACCGGCCGGGATAGGCGGCGTCCTGAATGGTCAGGATCTGCTGGCCCAGACGGGTGCAGTCCGCAAGGATCCGCTCCGCATTGTCCAGCCGGTGATCTTGCAGCCGGTCTGCCTGCTCCCGGGTGATGCCCTCGGTCAGCAGGATCTCTCCCGGCTCGGCGTAGAAAATATCCTCAGGCGAGCCAAAATGGCGCAGCAAGGCCAGCCGGGTCTGGTTGGTGAGCCCCGGCAGCGTTGTCAGCCACAGCCAGAATTTCAGCATAGACGCCTCCTCAATCGTTTCGTGCCGCCTCCCACAGCAGCACCGCCGCCGCAACGGCGGCATTCAGGGATTCACAATGCGCGTGCATCGGGATCAGAATGGTCCGGTCGCAAAGGGCCAGCATCTCGGCGGAAAGCCCGCGCCCCTCGCTGCCGATGGCAATGGCACAGCGGCTGTAATCCGCACGTCTGGCGTCCAGCGTGTCCGGAAGCAGCGCCGCGCCGTAGAGCGGCAGACCGCTTTTTTTCAGCAGCGCGGAAACCTCCGCCGCCTGACAACTCCACACCGGGCAGCGGAACACCGCCCCCATCGTGGCGCGCACGGTCTTGGGATTGTAAAGATCGGCGCAGGCGTTGACCAGAAACACACCGTCCGCCCGGAAGGCATCCGCCGTGCGCAGGATGGTTCCCACGTTTCCGGGGTCCTGCACGCCGTCCAGCACCACGTAACGGCGGCCGTCCAGCATTTCGGGCAGGTTCTGCTCCGGCAGGGCACAGATCGCCAGCACGCCCTGGGGGGTCTCCATCGGAGAAATGGAGCGCATCAGGTCGGAAGGCACTTCCACCTGCCGAACCGCCCCCGGCAGTTCCGGCAGCGCGGTCTGCTCCGTGAAGACCACGGTGCGCAGCGCGGCGCCGCGCAGCAGCGCTTCTTCCAGCAGTTTGGGACTGTCGCAAAGAAACTCCCCGCTGCGGCGGCGATAGGCGGCCGAGGACGCCAGTTTTCGGATATGGGTGCATAGCGCATTGGTGCGGCTGGTGATCCGTTCCACGACGTTCCTCCCCTTCTTTCGCCCGCTTGCGGCATTTCTTTTTTATAATGTATAAACTCGCCTATATAATAATGGTGTCTGTCGGGATTGTCAACAGGGGAACTTTCTTTTCTTTTTCACGCCCCCCACAGGATCGCTCCCCTTCCCCGGGCTGCGGACGGTGCGCCTGTGCCGGTTTCATCGGGTCTGCCGCGCCTCTCGCGCCGAAAAACCGCCCCGCAGAATTCTGCGGGGCGGCGCTGCTGTATCAGGCGTTCGTCAATGGTGGTGATGGTGATGATGATGGTGGTGGTGATGTCCGGACGGCGCGTCAACTTCCGTATGGCAATGTGTCTCACAGCAGGGTTCGTCCCCGGCTTCCAGTTCCAGCGTCACGTGTCCGATGCCGTGTTCGCGCAATTCTTCCCGAATCTTCTCCTTGATCCGGTGATGGTCGGCGTTTGTCACAACGTGCATCGTGGCATAGTGATTTTGCCCGTCCATACTCCAAATGTGAATATGATGCACCCCCAGCACACCGTCGATGTCCATAAGGTGTTCGTTCAGTTCCCCAAGGGTGATGCCCTGCGGCGCCCGTTCCAGGAACAGGCCTCCGGCCTCTTTCAGATTTCTGATGGCGTTGACAAGGATGAACACCGCCACACCGATGGACATAAGCGGATCAATGAGGGCAAAGTCCGTAAAGCGCATCACAACAGCACCTACCAGCACCACGGCCCAGCCCAGCACATCTTCCAGCATATGCAGGTTCACTGCCTTCTGATTCAGGGACTCGCCCTCCCGGGTGAAAAACGCGGCGCAGACATTCACGCAGACGCCCACCACCGCAAACAGGATCATTCCGTCATAGTTGATCTCTGTGGGCGCGAGCATCCTGCCCACGGCGTTGTATATGACCACGCAGGAACCGCACAGCAGGATGGTCGTGGTGATCACGCTGCCGATCACAGAGTATCGGGCGTATCCGTAGGTATAGACGTCGTCGGGCTGTCGCTTGCTTTTCTTTTCCAGAAAATACGAGATGCCGATGCTTGCGGCGTCGCCCATATCGTGTATGGCGTCCGAAATAATGGCGATGCTGCCGGTAAACACACCGCCCACAAATTCAAACACAGAAAATACCAAATTCAAAAGAAACGCAAGCAAAATGCTCTTTTCGGTTTTCATAGCGCTTTCCTTTCAACGGTTTTGCGGGGTTCTGCTATATAGAATACCCCAAGACGCCCACGGGCATCTTGGGGTATCGAACCTTATCCGTCTATGGGCTTTATTGGTGGGGATGCAGCCTTGCTTATTCGGGATTACGGGGCATCACCAGCATAGCGATAATGTAGGCCCAAAGTCCGGCGCCGCCCATAAGGGTGGCCAGGACCCAAATCAGGCGAACCACCGTGGGATCTGCATCGATGTACTCGGCGATGCCGGCGCACACGCCGTCGATCTTCTTATCTTTGCTGGACTTGTAAAGTTTCTTTTCCATCGCACCGTTCTCCTTCTGTTCAGTCCATCGGTTTCATCGTGGGGAACAGGATGACCTCACGGATGGTGTCGTTGTTGGTCAGCAGCATCACGCAGCGGTCGATGCCGATGCCCATACCGCCGGTGGGGGGCATACCGTATTCCAGGGCGGTGAGGAAATCCTCGTCCAGCATTTCGGCCTCGTCGTCGCCGCGCTCGCGCTGCTCCACCTGCTTCTGGAAGCGCTCGCGCTGGTCCAGAGGATCGTTCAGTTCGGAGTAGGCGTTGGCCAGTTCGCTGTGGCAGATGAACAGTTCGAACCGCTCGGTCAGGCGGGGATCGGCGGGGCTGCGCTTGGTCAGGGGGCTGACCTCCACGGGATACATCGTGATGAAAGTAGGCTGGATCAACTTCTCCTCCACCCGCTGGTCGAAGCAGGCGTACAGGGCGTTGCCCCAGGTCTTTTCGGCAGCGTCAGCCAGTTCCACGCCGATGGCCTTGGCGGCAGCCACAGCCTCGGCATCGTCGGTGATGGCGCCGAAGTCGATGCCGGCATACTCACGGACGGCATCCACCATGGTCAGGCGGCGCCAGCCGGGGGTCAGGTCGATCTTCTCGCCCATCCACTCAACCTCGTAGG
>SVKT01000085.1 GCA_015068335.1 Oscillospiraceae bacterium
CCGTCCTCGATCACCGCGATGCGGTCTGCGTTGCGGACGGTGGAAAGCCGATGGGCGATGATGATGGTAGTGCGCCCCTCAGACAGCCGTTCAAATGTCTCCTGCAACCGCGCTTCCGTCACGCTGTCCAGCGCGGAGGTCGCCTCGTCCAGAATCAGCACCGGAGGATCTTTCAGGAAGATCCGGGCAATGGAGATCCGCTGCTTCTGTCCGCCGGAGAGCAAAGTGCCCCGCTCGCCCACATAGGTGTTGAAGCCGTCAGGCATCGCGACGATATCATCATAGATCTCCGCCAGTTTCGCCGCCTGCGCCACTTCTTCCTCCGTTGCCGTGGGGCGTCCGTAGCGAATATTTTCCAGAATGCTGGCCGCAAAGAGGAACACCTCCTGCTGCACCACACCCACGTTCTGCCGCAGCGATTCCTGCGTCACCTGCCGGACATCCTCACCATCCAGCCGGATGGCGCCGTCGGTCACATCGTAAAAACGGGGGATCAACTGACACAGGGTGGATTTTCCGCCGCCGGAGGGGCCTACCACCGCGAGAGTTTCCCCCGCCTTGATGTGCAGATCCACATCGTGCAGCACCGCCAGATCGTCCCGATAGGAAAAACTGACCCGCTCCACGTCGATGTGTCCCTCCACCCGGGAAAGCACCTTTGCATCCGGGGCGTCCTGCAAGGCGGGTTCTTCGCGCATCAGTTCAATGAACCGCCCCAGACCGGCCGTTCCCTTGGCGAACAGTTCCGCAAAGACGGCCAGTTTCCGGACCGGGTTGACAAAGGTGGTGATATACAGGCTGAATGTGATGAGGTCTACGGTATTCATCTGCCCCTTCATAATGAAAAAGCCGCCGGCAGCGATGACTGCCACAGACAAAATGCACAGAAAGAACTCCATCACCGCGTTAAAGCGGCCCATCGCCTGATGGAACTGCTGCTTGGAGGTCTTGAAACTGTCGTTGGAGGCGCCGAACTTCTTCAACTCCGCACCTTCGTTGGCAAAGGCTTTCGCTGTGCGGATGCCGGAGAGTGCAGACTCGATGTCCGCGTTGATGACGGCGGTACGCTGCTTGACCTTTCCGGAGGCCTCCCGCATAGACTTGCGGCAACTCCAAACCACCACCAGAAACACCGGCAGGATCATAGCGATCACCAGCGCCAGACGCCACTGGATGGTAAACATAACCGTCAGCGCGCCCACGATGGTCACGCCGGAGATGAAAATGTCCTCCGGGCCGTGGTGGGCAAGTTCCGTGATGTCAAACAGGTCGGAGGTCAGCCGACTCATCAACTGGCCAGTCCGGTTGCGGTCGTAGTAATCAAAACTCAATTCCTGCATATGACGGAAAAGATCCCGACGGATATCCGCCTCCACCAGAATGCCGAAGGTGTGGCCCCAGTAGCAGATCACATAGGTCAGCACCGCGCGCAGCGCAAACGCCACCAGCACCACCGCCATCACGGCGAAAAAGGTCTGGTAGGCGCTTTCGGGCAGTAACTCGTGCATACACCATCTGGACACATAAGGAAACGCCAGATCGATCACAGAGATCAGCAGCGCGCAGGCCATATCCATCAGGAACAGTTTCCTGTGGGGCTTGAAATAGGAGAGAAAGATCTGCAAGGCAGAGCGTTCCCGGAAGTCTTTACTTGTCACGGCTATCCCCCCTCAGGTTTTTTCAACTATATAGTGTACCATAGATCCCATTTTCACGCAACGAAATATCCCCGAATGCTGCGGCATTCGGGGATATTTTTATATGCAGTTTATCCGGTGCAGCGAACGATGCAGGTGGCCGTGCCGCCGTCCCAGGTGACGGTGACCTTGGCCTGTCCCTTACCCACGCCGGTAACGGTGCCGTTATCGGAAATGGTGGCAACGCTGGTCTTGTCGATGGTCCAGGTCAGACCGGTGGTCAGACCGCTGACCCGCAGGCGGAACGTCTCACCCTTCTTGATGGTGAAGTCGGTGCGGTTCAGTTCGTGGTTCTCGGCAGGAGGCGTCGTGGGGGTGGTGGTGGGTTCGCCGCCTTCGGAGGGCTTGGGAGCGCCAGACACGCGCACGATACAGGTGGCCTTCTTGCTGCCGTCGGTCACCACGATCGTGGTGTTGCCGCCGGCGACAGTAACAATCTTGCCATTGCTGTCAACGGTAGCAATCCTGGGATCCTTGCTGATCCAGGTATAGTTACCGGAGCCGCCGCTTACTTTCAGGGTCCAGGCGGTGCCTGCGCCCTTCAACGTAAAGTCATTCTCTGCGCCGGCGTTGGACAGGACCAGTCCGTCGGGCAGTTTCACAGCCGCATCGTATGCGGAAACCTCAGGGGTCTGCTCCTCGGGAGGCGTGACAGGGTCAGGCTCCTCGGGCATCGTCACATCGGGCGCATCGGGATCGATGGGCTCGATGGGCGTTCCCTGGGGCTGCTGTTCCTGCTCCTGCTCCACGGCGGGGCCGTCGGGCTGTTCGTCTTCCTTGCCGAACTTTTCCGCCAGTTTGTCGCCCCAGAGCAGATAGGCCAGCAGGGATCCCATAATCAGGATCAGCACCACCAGTGTCGGGGTCATCATACTGTACCCTCTCGACCGGCTTCCGGGTCTGAAAGTTTTTCCTTTTCGCATCATCTCATCCTCCTCACAGAAAGGACATTCACGATAGGTATCCGAATATTCATTCCCACAAACGGGGCAGTCTTTCAAACCCATAACACACCCTCCGGACATTTTCTTATTTACATAATATCTGTTTTTTGCATACCCGTCAAGAGTTACCTGTCGTTTTTCCGCGAAGTGTGTCCGATCCTGTCACCGTTCCGTCAAACCCCCGCAAAGCCAAACGCGATGCCCACCGCGGCGGACAGCGCGATAAACACGATGGGATGCCAGTCTTTGACCTTCTTCACGCAGTTGGTCAGCACCAGCAGCACCGCCGCAAGAGCAACGCCTTTCCAGTTGATCAGATCGCCGTGCACCGACATATGGTTCACCATCCCCACGGTGGCGACTTCGATCCCGGTCAGCACTTCCAGCGCAACGCCTACAAAAGCCGCGCCGATGAGGCCGGAGGATGCAGGACGCAGACCGTAAAAGGCCCGATCCACATAACGGTTATCGCGGAAACTTTTCAGCACCGCCGCAATACAGAGGATCACGATGATGGAGGGCGTCACCTCGCCCAGCGTGGCGATCAGCGCGCCGGGCACGCCGCCCACCGTAAAGCCCACATAGGTGGCCATATTGATGCCGATAGGACCGGGAGTGGACTCGGAGACCGCCATCATATTCATCAGGTCTGCGTAGGTGTACCAGCCGGTGGACTCGCCGATATTTTTCAGGAAAGGAATGGTCGCCATACCGCCGCCGACCGCAAACAGGCCGGTCTTGAAAAACTCCCAGAACAGTTTCAGATAGATCATTTTCCGCGCACCTCCAATCCTTTCAGGGCGATGCCTGAGAGCGCTGCCGCAATGACGAACCAGACCGGCGAGAGATCCAAAAAGACGCCGCCCAGCAGCACCACCGCAAAGATGGCGGCGGTGCGCTTATCGATGACCGCTTTTTTCAGCAGTTTTTTCACGGCGTTGAAGATCAGCACGCAAATGCACACCTGAATGCCGGCAAAGGCGTTTTTCACCGCCGGCAGGTGGGAAAATTCCTGAATGATGCCCGCCAGCAGCGTGATGATGAGCAGCGAGGGCGTAACCACACCAAGCGTCGCCAGAATGCCGCCGAGGATCCCTTTGTGTTTCTGCCCGATGAACGTGGCGGTATTCACCGCGATAATGCCCGGCGTGCACTGGCTGATGGCATAATAGTCCATCAGTTCTTCCTCGGTGACCCAATGCTTCTGGTCCACCACTTCCCGCTGCAAAATCGGCAGCATCGTCATACCGCCGCCAAAGGTCATCACGCCGATTTTGGCATAGGTGATGTACAGTTCCCAAAGTTCTTTCATATCACACATCCTCACTCAATATACCCATATAGGCCGCGCACGGAGACTTCTCCGGCGCGCACGGTTTTGCGCTCGCCGGTCAGCGTCCGCACCGTCAGGCCAAAAGTTTCATCCACATCCAATGCCGCGGCAAGTTCCCGCGTGCCATCCGGTGCGATCAACTGCACCTGTTTTCCCAGATTGACACAGTCCCGCCGGTAGGCCGCCAGCCACGGCGTCAAGTCATCTTCCTTTACCGCGGTATAGAGCCGGTCCAGTGCCCCGATCAATGCGGCGGCCAGTTCCGCCCGGGCCACCTCTCTGCCCACCTGCACGGCAAGCGATGTGGCCAGTTCCGCCACCTCCGGCGAAAAATCCGCCGCAGTCTGGGAAACGTTGACTCCAACGCCAAGCACCACGCAGGGCTGCGTCCCATCCAGTACCAGTTCGGTCAGGATACCGCAGAGTTTTTTCCCGCCCAGCACCAGATCGTTGGGCCACTTCACGCCCGGGCGAACGCCGCACACCTGCTCCACCGCATCGCACGCCGCGACAGCAGCCATCGCCGTCAGCGGCAGCAGCCGTTCCGGCGGAAGGTGCGGACGCAGCAGGACGGACAAGTAGAGCCCCTTCCCTTCCGGCGATTCAAAGGAGCGCGTCATCCGCCCCCGTCCCGCCGTCTGATGTCCCGCGATCACCACCGTGCCGTCTGCCGCGCCGCGGAGTGCCTGTGCTTTCAGGCAGGTGTTGGTGGAATCGATGGTATCAAAATACAGGATGGTGCTGCCCACCGTTTCGGTTCTTTGCAGATACCGTCGGATCTCCTGTTCCACAGACCCACCTCCCTTTTGTCGCAGTGTTTCTTCCCTCTGTTACCATAGCACTTTCGGGGCAAAAAGTAAACCGCCCGATCCGTTAAGATCGGGCGGCTTTGAGAAACCGTTTTTACTTCTTTGCGGTGACAGTCTTGATGCCGAAGAGAATGGCCACAGTCAGTACGATGCCCACGGGCAGCATAATGATGGTGGGGATATTCAGCGCGAAGAACACGCCGGTCAGCAAGTAGCACACCAGAGAGATGCCGGCCGCCAGAATGGCGTAGGGCAACTGGGTGTTGACGTGAGAGATATGCTCGCACTGGGCACCGGCAGAAGCCATAATGGTGGTGTCGGAAATGGGAGAGCAGTGGTCGCCGCAGACAGCACCGGCCATACAGGCGGAGATGGAAACGATCATCAGGGTGTTGTCCATATTGCCGCCAAAGACGGAAACCACAATGGGGATCAGGATGCCGAAGGTACCCCAGGAAGTACCGGTAGCAAAGGCCAGGAAGCAGCCAACCAGGAACACGATGGCAGGCAGCAGAACGATCAGGTTGCCGGCGGAGGACTCCACGAGGCCGGCCACATAGTCAGCGGCACCCAGAGAGTCGGTCATTGCCTTCAAGGTCCAGGCGAAGGTCAGGATCAGGATGGCGGGAACCATAGACTTGAAGCCCTCGGGGATGGCAGTCATACACTCACGGAAAGTGAGCACGCGGGTAGCCAGATAATAGATCAGAGTCAGGACCAGTGCCACGACGGAGCCGAACACCAGACCAACGGAAGCGTCAGATCCTGCAAAGGCATCCACAAAATTGGCGCCGTCGAAGAAACCGCCGGTGTAGATCATACCGATGACGCAGCAGACGATCAGCACAACGATGGGCAGCACCAGATGGGCCACGGTGCCCTTGGCGCTGATTTTATCTTCGGGAGCGGGATCGGCGCCGGTGAGGCTGGCGTAGACTTCCTTCTCGCTCTCCTCGGCGGTGTGGGACTCGGCCTCAGCCTTCTTCATAGGACCGAAGTCAAAGTTCATAATTGCCAAAGTCAGCACCATAACGAGGGTCAGCAATGCATAGAAGTTGTAGGGAATGGACTTGATAAACAGGGTCAGGCCATCGGTGCCGTCCACAAAACCGGACACAGCAGCCGCCCAGGAGGAGATGGGGGCGATGATGCAGACGGGAGCGGCAGTAGCATCGATCAGATAAGCCAGTTTGCTGCGGGAGATGTTGTGCTTATCGGTGAGGGGGCGCATCACGCTGCCCACAGTCAGGCAGTTGAAATAGTCGTCGATGAAGATCAGGCAACCCAGAGCCATCGTTGCGATTTGGGCACCCACGCGGGTCTTGATGTGATCGGCAGCCCAGCGGCCGAAGGCGGCGCTGCCGCCGGCGCGGTTCATCAGGATGACCATAGCGCCCAAAACGACCAGGAAGATCAGGATGCCCACGTTCCAACTGTCAGAGAGTTGGGCGATCATACCGTCCACGAACACGTGGTTGATGGTGCCTTCAAAGTTGAAACCGGAATACATCAATCCGCCGGCCAGGATACCGATGAACAGAGAGGAGTACACTTCCTTGGTGATCAGGGCCAGAGCGATGGCCACCACAGGGGGCAGCAGGGACCAGGCGGTCTGGTAGAAGGGGATCACAACTTCTGCATCTTCGCCGGTGGCGAAGGCGGTGACGGTCATCATACACAGCGCCAGAGCCATCAGGATCACTGTGCCGAACCGCCGGGAAATACGACGAGTCTTCATTTGGGGATTCCTCCTTAAAAAAATGAAGTCATGATCCCATCATGACTTCACACAGTTCCTCGTATGCAATCACGACAGCTCTCCACCCTATCGGGTGACAGTCCGCAGGATATTCTCCCACAGCCCGGTACCGGCGCCATCAGGCACTCGCGCCGACCCTCGGCGGCAGCCCCTTTCCATTCCGGAATACCTGTCCTTTGCTGGAATGTACTCTTGACGACCGCACCTCTATCACAACTTTTCAATTAAAATCATTATAGGCGCTTTCCTGTAAATGTCAAGGCGATTTTGAACTTTCCTTGAACATCTCATCGTTTTCGTTGCATTTTTGCCGGAAAAGGGGGACATTTTGCGCATTTTGCTGCACAAAAAGGAAAGGAGTCGGTTGCCCGACTCCTTTGTTTGCTGTTTGGATCAATAATTGCCCAGATTGCCGGCGTTGTCGGAATGTTCGGTTTTGCCGAATTCATAGTCATTGCCGGGCAGGATGGCGTTGAGGGCGATGCCTGCAATGGCGGCAATGGCGAGGCTGGTCAGGGTGATGGAAGCACCGCCCACGGTGAAGGTCAGGCCGCCGGAGAAGCCCAGACCGCACACCAGAATGACGGCGGCGATGATCAGGTTGCGGGAGTTGGTGAAGTCCACCTTGTTCTCCACGATGTTGCGCACGCCGATGGCGGAGATCATACCGTAGAGGATGAAGGAC
>SVKT01000086.1 GCA_015068335.1 Oscillospiraceae bacterium
GATGGCCAGACCAGTCAGGGTGATGGAGGTGCTTCCGATGTCAAAGGTGATGCCGGAAGAAAAGCCAAGGCCGCACACCAGAATGACGGCCGCGATGATCAGGTTGCGGCTGTTGGTGAAGTCCACGCGGTTCTCCACAACGTTGCGCACGCCGATGGCAGAGATCATACCGTACAGAATGAAACTGACGCCGCCGATGATAGCCGCGGGGATGGTGTTGACGATATAGGCAAACGCAGGGCTGAAAGACAGCACGATGGCATAGAGGGCGGCCAGTCGGACCACACGGGGATCATACACGCGGCTGAGCACCAGAACGCCGGTGTTCTCACCGTAAGTGGTGTTGGCGGGGCCCCCGAACATAGCAGAGAGGGAGGTTGCAATACCGTCGCCGATCAGGGTGCGGTGCAGACCAGGCTCTTCAATGAAGTTGTCACCCACGGTGGCGGAGATCGCAGACATATCGCCGATGTGCTCCATCATAGAAGCGATGGCGATGGGCGCCATCACCAGGATGGCGGAAATATCAAACTTGGCAATGTTGCCGCCCAGATCGGTGACAAAGGGCTGGAAGCCCAGAATGGGAGTCAGACCACCGAACAGGCCGTTGACATCCAGGCCGGAGAAATCCACCTTGCTTGCCAGCAGCGCCACGATATAGGGGATGACCACGCCCAGCAGGATGGGAACGATCTTGATCATACCCTTGCCCCAGATGTTGGCGATGACAATAACGGCGATAGACAAAATGGCCAGCCACCAGCAGGTGGAGGCGTTGGACACGGCGGAGGGGGCCAGATTCAATCCGATGAGGATGATGATGGGGCCGGTGACCACGGGGGGCAGGAAGCGCATAACCTTATGGACGCCCACCACTTTGATGATGGCGGCCAGAACCACATACAGCAGACCAGCCACAACGATACCGCCGCAGGCATACTGCAACTTCACAGCGGGATCCATCCCGGCGTAAATACCGCTGTCCATCGCGCCCATCGTGGCAAAGCCGCCCAGGAATGCGAAGGAGGAGCCCAGGAAGGCAGGCACCTTCATCTTGGCACAGATATGGAAGAACAACGTGCCGATACCGGCGAAGAACAGGGTGGTCTGAATGTTCAGGGGCAGGCCGTAACTCTGCACCAGAATGGGCACCAGCACGGTGGCACCGAACATAGCGAACATATGCTGCAAGCCCAGGATCAGCATTCTGGGGACGCCCAGTTTCCGCGCGTCGCGGATGGGCTCTTGCCCGATGGTGGTTTTCTCGTTCATTACTCTTCTCCTCTCTCAATTTACAGATGCGCAAAAAAATACCGGCACCAATGCCGGTCAATTAAAAGAAAAGTGGGAAAAAGAAGCCGCAGAAACGGCGAAACCCGTCAGACTGTGCATACGCTTCCCCTCCCCCTCGTTCTTTTCTGCCTCATTATACAAAATCACGCCCCATTTTTCAAGGTTCGACCAAAGCGGCGCGCAGACAAAAAACAGATCGAAAATTGTAAAAAATGACGGTGCAGTCGCACCGTCATTTCAGCAGTTCTTTGATTTGAGATTCGCCGTACACCGCGACGCCGTGGGCGGCGAGCAACTGCGCCGTAACGCCGCTGCCCTCCCGCAATTTACCGCTGTGGGTGCCGTCGTAGATCTCCCCACAACCGCAGGAGGGACTGCGCTCTTTCAGCACTGCGGCTTCGCAGTCAAGCAGCCGGCACAGCCGCAAGGCTTCCTCCGCCCCTCGGCGATACTGTGCCGTTACATCTGTTCCGTCCTTTGTCAGCACCCGCTCTCCCAGCCGCTCCGCAGGCGGTCTTGGCGTGGGAAGGCCGCCCAACTGCTCGGGGCAGACCGGGATCAGGGTGTGGTGCGCCGTCAGCGCCACCGCATCGGCGCAGGGCTTGGACGCGCCGTCATACCGGCAGCAAGTGCCCAGCAGGCAGGCTGAGATCAGGATCTTCATACCTGCCTCACTTCCCTGTCATCTCCTGCCGCTCCCGCCGCAGTTCGTTGTATAGTTTCACCGCATCCCATTCCCGGTTATGCTGCGTCAGTACCGCTTTCAGGCAATCGGCGCCGACGCCCGCGCCGCGCAGAGCGGAGAGCACCTCGTCCAGTTTGTCCTCCAATTCGCACAGCACCAGCATCGTACCGCCCAGAGGGGCGCCGGTATAGTCCTCGTTCTCCGCATCCTCGTCATAGATCTCGCTCCACGGGTCGAGCAGTTCCTCCAACGGCTTGTTGTAGTTCTTGCGGGCCACCGGCACGATCTCCACGTCCAGCGGGGCAACGGCCCTGTCCACCGACAGCGCCAGCATCAGGCTGTTCATCTCAAACATCAGCATTTTTCCGCTCATAACCGTTTCTCCTTTATACGATAGTCGTTCCGTCCAGCACCGCCTGCACCAGCCGCTCCCCCTGATAGCGCAGTTTCAGAGAGAAAAACGGCCGGTCCTCCTCCAAAAGGCGAAGGAAGATCTTGTCCCCTTCCCACAGCGGCAGCGACAGCAGTTCCGTCTTTTTGATCCAGGCCAGTTCGCCCTCGTCGCAGACGCCCGCTTCCCCTTCCCAGCCGGTGGCTGTGAACAGGTGCATATACTCGGTGGGATATGCGTCGGAAACAAAGGTCACCAACCCCCGGTAACAATAGTCCGTCAGCGTCAGCCCGGTCTCCTCACGGGTCTCCCGCAGGACGCAGTCCTCTGGGCTCTCCCCCTCCTCAAACTTGCCGCCCACGCCGATCCACTTATCGCGGTTCATATCATTCTCTTTCTTCACGCGGTGGAGCATAAGATATTCGTCTCCGCGTTCCAGATAGCACAGGGTGGAATTGATCATCGGGCATCTCTCCTTTTCTTGATTATACCCGCAGGGGCGGGAAAAGAAAAGCCTCTTTTCGCGTGCCGTCCCACTTGTCGGCTAAAAAAGGCGAGACCCTTTTCAGGGTCTCGCCTCTGCGGTCAGCCGATAGAGTTATGCCTTCTTGGGAGCGCGATAGAACAGGTTGCCGATGATCATAATCACGGCGAACACGATCAGGTAGAACAGCACGACCTTGCCGTAAGCAGCGAAGGCAGCGTACACCATAAACACGCAGCCGCCCAGGCCCAGAATGGGCATCACGAAGCGCTTGAAACCGTTCAGTTCACGGCTCTTGACGATGAACATAATGAACATCGGGATATACATACCGTACAGGGTAACGATGGGCAGTTCGGAACTGTCGAAACTGAAACTGCCGAACCAGGGAGCGGTCAGGTTGGCGCCGTAGAAGTACAGCAGCCAGAAGCCATCCAGAGCCAAAGACAGGATGGCGGAGTTGCTGGGCATATTGGTGGCAACATCAACCTGCGCAAACAGTTCGGGCTTGGGGCCCTGGCCGCGGGCAGCCAGCGCATACATACCACGGCAGCAGGAGAGCATCAGGCCGTTGAGGGTGCCCAGGCAGGAAATAACGATGAGCACGAACACCAGGGTGCCGGCAGTCTCACCGAACACGCGCTGGAACGCCATCTTGGCGGCGGCTTCGCCGCTGGCCATCAGTTCCTCGGTGGTAACGGCGCCGTTCAGGCCGATGTAGTAGCAGATGTAGATGGCAACCACGATGAAGGAACCCAGGATCAGAGCGCGGGGCAGGGTCTTCTTGGCATCCTTCAACTCGGCGTTGATGGAGGTGGCCAGGATCCAGCCCTCATAGGCAAAAGCCACAGCCACAGCAGCGGGCATCAGGCCGCCGCCGGAAGTTGCCATAGAAGCAGCCTCGCTGAAATTCTGTGCCATCTGGCCGTTGCCAAGGCCAACGATGGTACCGATCACAGCCATCAGCACCAGAGGGATCATCTTGATCACGGTGGTGGAGATCTGGAACTTACCTGCGAGTCTGGGAGCAAGCGCATTCATACCATAACTCATACACAGGAAGAATGCAGTGATCGTCATACAGGAACCGCCGGTGATGTCCCAGCCCAGCAGCACGCAGGCATAGCGGGCGCTGACCCAAGCCAGCACGGAAACCAGGCAAGGGGTATAAATGGTTGCCATAAACCAACCGATATTATAAGCGTAGCGGTTGCCGAGGGTGGCCTCTGCATAGTCCACCAGGCCGTTGACCTTCTCGTACTTGGTTGCCATCGTGGCAAACACGTAAGAGCAAACGACCATAATCGCGCCGACGATCAGCCACGCCAAAATGCCCATAGGCATATTGCCGCCAGTCTTTTTCAGGACGGTCTCGGCCTTAAAGAAGACGCCGGAACCGACCACGGTGCCCACGACCATACAGATAGCCGTTGCTAATCCGTATTTCTTTTCCAGTTTGTTGTCCATTGGTTTTCTCCCTTTTCCTCTTTTTTGGTGTTAATATGCAAAATATGATGCGTTCCGCACATATTTACACCCGGTGTTATTCGCCCATAACCTGAAACACGATCTCCCGTTCCCGGTTCCGCGTGTCACATTCCACCAGCGTCAGGTTCTGCCAGGGACCGACCATCAGCCGTCCGTCCACAAAGGGAACGGTAATGAAGGGCGAGAGCAGCGCCGCCTTGATGTGGGAAGACCCGTTGTCGTCGTGCCAGGTGTCGTGGTGGTGATAGGGCACCACCCGTCCCCGCTCATCCAGATACGGAGAGAAACGGTCCAGCGCGTCCTTCAAATCGTGTCCCACGATGCCCGGTTCAAACTCCAACGTGGTCAGCGCCGACACGCCGCCGGTGGTGAACCCGGTGACGATGCCGGAGGAGATCCCGTGCCGCCGGCAGGCTTCCGTCACCGCGTGCTGGAAATCCTGCGTGACATCGATCATCCCCATATGGGCTCTGGTATGGTAGTTTTTTCGTTCTGTGTAGACTGCCATAAATCCTCCCAACGATGCTTTTTGCATTGTAACACAATTCAAAGTGTGTTACAATGACCATTGTAAAAAATCGTTACAAACGGCAAAATTACCGTTGGAAACAACACTTTAAAGCAGTAAATTTCGACAGATTGCACATCTGCCCTATGCTAAAAAATACAGAATCGAGGTATTTTTATGCGCGTCGCCTTGATCCAGATGCCGGTGGCACGAGACCGGCAGCAAAATATCGACACCGCCTGCCGCCATATCCGCGATGCTGCCGCAGCCGGCGCGGATTTTGCCGTCCTGCCGGAAATGTTCTGCTGTCCCTATGAAAACGACTGCTTCCGCGCATACGGCGAACCGGAGGGCGGCAGCGTCCAGACCACCCTGTCGCAGTTGGCCGCCGAACTGGGCATTTACATCGTGGGCGGCACGATCCCCGAACTGGCGGACGGAAATGTATACAACACCTGCTATGTCTATGGGCGCCGCGGCGAACGACTGGCCAGGCACCGCAAGGCCCACCTCTTTGACATCGATGTGGCGGGCGGACAACGTTTCCGGGAATCGGACACCCTTTCCCCCGGCAGCAGCATTACCACCTTTGACACGGAATTCGGCGTGATGGGTCTTTGCATCTGCTTTGATCTGCGCTTTGAGGAACTGGCCCGCTGTATGTGTCTGCGGGGCGCCAAGTGCATTTTCGTGCCGGCGGCTTTCAATATGACCACCGGCCCCGCCCACTGGGAACTGCTGTTCCGCCAGCGCGCGGTGGACAACCAGTGCTTCACCGTGGGCGTTTCTCCGGCGCGGGAGGAATCCGCCGCCTATGTGGCCTACGGAAACTCCATCGCCGTGGATCCCTGGGGCAGCGTGGTGTGCCGCGCAGGCGCCGGCGCGGAACTGCTGTATGCAGATCTGGACTTGGCTCGCATCGATGCCGTCCGGCAGCAGTTGCCCATTCTCTCCGCCCGGCGGACGGATCTCTACGAAATTCACGAACGGTAAAAGAAGGGTCGGCAGGAAGATTCCTGCCGACCTTGTTTTATGTAAGACGATCAGCCGTTGAAAGGTAACCGGGGAAGTGACGCTTCGTCTGTCGTTCCCAGCCACTCTTCCAGACACAGACCGCTGTCGCGGATGGCCAGAGCGGCTTCCTTGCCCACGTAGCGGTAGTGCCAGGGTTCATAAATAATACCGGTGATGTCCTCCTTGTCCTTAGGATAACGCAGAATAAAGCCATATTCGTAGCAATGCTCCATCAGCCACTTCTGCTCGGCGGTGTTCTCCTGATCCTCCTCCAACAACTGGTAACTGAGGGCCACAATATCAAAGGCCATACCAGTCTGATGCTCACTGGTGCCGGGAACAGCCACCACGCGGCCGGCCTCCCGGCGGGCGCTTTCCTCGTCATAGCCCTGGTTGATCAGGCGCTGGATCTTGTTGTTGTACAGCCGAACCTGCGTGTCATAGGAACGGTAGGCCGAGCCCACAATGGCGTGAAGGCCATCCGCTTTACACGCGTCCAGCATCTCCATCAGTGCGTCGTAAACCCGGGGATCTGCCTGCATACCGTTGGGGAGATTGACCAGCGACATCTCGTAGTCCTCCGGCACCGGATTCCACGGATTCACCAGCAGGAGTTCCCACGAAGTGGTGTCGAAGCCGGTGGCAGGGATCTCCGGTTCGTCGGGCACTTCCGGCTCCGGGGGGATCTCCGGCTGCGGTTCGTCCTCGGGCGTCTTGTCTTCGGGCACGGTGATCACCTCGCCCGAAAGATGCTCCGTATCTTTGGGCGGCTGCTTGTCCGCCGGCTCGTTTTTCCACAGCCACACGATCACCACAGCAACCGTCAACAATGCCAGAATGGCACCGAGAAGTTTTTTCATATTTTCGACCTCCTGCATTGGGTTTCAACATCATCTGCCCTTATACTACACCCCCCGCGTCTGGAAAGCAAGCGCCAAGCAATGAATCGCCAGAAAAAACCGGTCGGCGTTTGCCGACCGGTTTTTAAGACGGATGGATAGGTTCTGCTTACTGAGCAGCCATCTTGCGGGCCTTGGCTTCCATCTTGTTACGGACAACGTCGATGGTAACAGCCAGGATGATAACAGCACCGATGACGATGTACTGAACG
>SVKT01000087.1 GCA_015068335.1 Oscillospiraceae bacterium
CAAGTGCATCCAGTGCAACAAGTGCGCTTATGTCTGCCCCCACGCCACCATCCGTCCCTTCGCTATGACCGAGGAAGAGGCTGCCAAGGCTCCCGCCGCCGCCAAGATCGCCGAGGTCAAGGCCGGCAAGGGCAAGGGCGTGTACAAGTACACGATGGCCGTGTCTCCTCTGGATTGTATGGGCTGCGCCGTCTGCGTGGGCGAGTGCCCCGTGGGCGCCATCACTATGGTCGACCAGGCCGCAGAACTGGCTCAGCAGGACGTCTTCAACTACTGCGTGGCTGAGGTCTCCGAGAAGAAGGATATGCAGGACAACACCGTTAAGGGCAGCCAGTTCAAGCAGCCCTATCTGGAATTCTCCGGCTCCTGCGCAGGCTGCGCCGAGACTTCCTATGCCCGCCTGATCACCCAGTTGTTCGGCGATCATATGTACATCTCCAACGCCACCGGCTGCTCCTCCATCTGGGGTGGTCCCGCTGCTACCTCTCCCTTCTGCACCAACAAGAAGGGCCAGGGCCCCGCTTGGTGCAACTCCCTGTTCGAGGATAACGCCGAGCACGGTCTGGGTATGTATCTGGGCCAGAAGGCCATCCGCGCCGACCTGATCGCCAAGGTTCAGGAGATGATGGCTGCCGAGCAGGCTTCCGCCGAGTTCAAGGCTGCTGCCCAGGCCTTCCTGGACACCAAGGACGACGGCGACGCCAACCAGGAGCCCACTGCCGCTCTGATCGTTGAGTTGGAGAAGGCTGCCGCTGCCGGCTGCCCCGTGGCTCCCGCAGTTCTGGCCAAGAAGGAATACCTGAACAAGAAGTCTATGTGGATCTTCGGCGGCGACGGCTGGGCCTATGATATCGGCTTCGGCGGCGTCGACCACGTTCTGGCTTCCGGCGAGGACGTCAACGTCTTCGTCTTCGATACCGAGGTGTACTCCAACACCGGCGGCCAGGCTTCCAAGTCCTCCAACATCGGCCAGGTTGCTCAGTTCGCAGCCGCCGGTAAGGAGATCAAGAAGAAGTCCCTGACCGAGATCGCTATGAGTTACGGCTATGTCTATGTTGCTCAGGTCGCTATGGGTGCCGACGCTGCCCAGACCCTGAAAGCCATCAAGGAAGCCGAAGCCTATCACGGTCCCTCTCTGATCATCGGTTACAGCCCCTGCGAGATGCACTCCATCAAGGGCGGTATGATGAACTGCCAGAAGGAAATGAAGATGGCCGTCGACTGCGGCTACTGGAACCTGTTCCGCTTCAATCCTGCTGTTGAGGGCGCCAAGTTCACCCTGGACTCCAAGGAGCCCAAGGGCGGCTATCAGGAGTTCCTGCTGAACGAGGCCCGCTATGCTCGCCTGACCCGCGAGTTCCCCGACCGCGCCGAGCGCCTGTTCAAGGAGAACGAGGCCGAGGCTATGGCCCGTTATCAGCACCTGTTGAAGTTGAAGGCTCTGCACGAGGCCTGATCCTTCCGCAGGGAACTGCAACGCAACTGAAAAAAAGAGCCACGGGAGTTTCCCGTGGCTCTTTTTTGCGCGGCGGAGGGCTCCGGGGTTGTCGCCGGCAGGGAACTGTGATAAAGTGGGGAACATAAAGAACGAAAATGGAGGAGTGCCTGTATGAAAAGATGCGCTGCGTTTCTTCTGACGCTGGCCTGCGTGATGAGCCTGTTCGGCTGTGCCAAAAGCCAGCCGGAGTCCCCGGCGTATGTGGAACCGGATTTTACCCGGCGGTCTGTCACCGTCACCACGTCCTATTCCGATGTGGAGGGAATCTCCGTGCAGGCGGATGGCGTGTATGTCTACCCGGATAAAACGACGCTGGTGGTGTCCTGGAACAACAGGACCGACTATCCGGTCACATATGGCGAGCCCTTCCGGCTCGAGCGCCTTGAAAACGGCGAATGGGTGGACTGCGCTCTCGGGGAAGCCGTTTTTACTATGATCGGCTATCTGCTGCCGGCAAACAAATCGGTCAACAAGGAATATACTCTTACCGATCTGTATGACATCAGCGCCCCCGGCACCTACCGCTTCCACTCCACGTGCAGCGCAGAGATGGAGGGCGAATACCCGAAAACCTGTTTCCTGTGGTCGGAATTTACGTTGGAATAACGAAACTTTGTGCTGCGGCCTGTGCTGCAAAGCGGAGAAAAGGAGGTGACCGGATGTTTGACCTTGCCAAACTGGAAACCTATCGGGAAACCGACCGCATCGAAGCCAAGCGGGCGCTGGGCGGACTGCCGGAGAGCCTCTGGGAGACCTATTCCGCCTTTGCCAATACAAAGGGCGGCGTGATATTGCTGGGCGTGGGCGAGCGGGAGGACCGGACCCTCTATCCCGTGGACCTCCCCAACCCCACGGCGCTGATGCGGGAAATCTGGCGCATCGTCAGCGACCCAGGACAGGTCAGTGTCAACCTGCTGACGGATGAGGACGTCTGCTGGATGGAAGTGGAGGGGAAGGACGTCATCGTGGTCGAGGTGCCCCCGGCACCCCGGGACAAGCGACCGGTGTATGTCGGCGGGGATCCCTTTTCCGGTGCCTATCACCGCAGCGGCGACGGCGATTATCGCCTTTCCCGGGAGATGGTTCAGCAGATGCTGGACGAAGCAAAAAAATAAAAAAGAAAACAGCCGGAGCATACGCTCCGGCTGTTTTTTGCTTATTTGCAGCGCTGTTTCAGTTGTTCCGTCGTCACGGAGAAGCCTGCTTCGGCGTATGCGTCCCGGGGCAGCGGCGGCAGTGGTTCTCCCCGCCGGGCATAGATGGCGGCGAGCACCGCATCCAGCATCCGGGGATTCTTTGCCAGCAACGGGCCGGTGAGATGGGAGCCCATCACGTTGTTCCGGAGGAAGCCCTCAGCGCCTCCCTTGCCTTCGTTGCCAAAGCCCAGATCCACAGCGGTGAGCAGCGGCGTTTCCACGCCGGAGAGAAGACTGCACTTGTTCATAAAGCCCACCACCGGCGCATCATACAGGGCCGTGTGGCCGTAAACGTCCTCCACGAACCGCTTTTTTCCCTGCACGGAGATGAAACTTGCAAGACCGATGCCCTCATAGGTGCGGCCCTCGGCGTCGGTGATGGTTTTGCCCAGCAACTCCATCGCCGTGCCGCAAAAGAGCATCGCGCAGCCGTCCGCCGCGGCGGCTCTCACGGATTCTCCAAAACGGAGGAAGTCCGCCAGCGCCGCCTTCTGCGCCCGTTCCGTACCGGCGCCCATAAAGAGGAAGTCCGCATCGGCCAGATCGACGTCCTGCCCGGGCTGCACGGTTTCCACCGTGACGGTGCTGCCCATTGTTTCTAGGGCCCGGCGCAGCACGGAAAGGTTGGCGTAACTGCCGTAGAGATTCATCAGGTCGGGGTAGAAGTGGATGAGTTTCACTTCCATACATCAGCCCTCCTTTTCCACGTGGGCCAGCAGTTTGTCCCGGTCGGAGAAGCAGGTGATCACGTAGACGTCCTCGCTGCCGTCCTCCCGCAGTGCCGCTGCGGCTGTTGCGATGTCGGGAATGACCGTCCAATTCTTCACGGCGGAGAAAGAGAAGCGCTGGGCCAGGTCGTTGCTGTATGCACCGGAGAGAATGACGCGCTTTACGTGGGGGGCGGCAAGTAGGTCGAAGTCGATGTCCCAGAGCCAACTGGTCTCGCTGGTGAAGTACTTACGGGAAACGGCGTCCACAATGACCAGCACCGCGCAGTCCGCCTTTGCGGAGGTCACATAGCGCAGGTTGGTGTCATAGGCGATGGAGTTTTCGTGCTTGCTGGTGAGCAGCGTGCCGCGGTGATTGCCCAGACGGAATGTCTGTACCCGGCCGTTTTTCAGCACATAGCCGGAGATGGTTTCGGCGGCCGTTTCCGCCGCTACGCCTGTTTCCCGACAGACCGCGTAGGCCGCAAGGATGTTGTATACATTATAGATGCTGCGGAAGGCCAGTTGAACGGTCACGCCGCCGTCGAGGGTCAGGGAGCCGCCGTCCAGATCCACCGCCGTGGCGGCATAATCCGGCGTGGGGCGGGCGTGACCGCAGGCGGCACAGCGGTAGGCGCCGATGTGGTTGTAGTGCGCGTAGTCGTATGTCATAGGGGCGCGGCAGACGGGGCAGTGAGCGCCGTCGTGATACACGCCGGAGGGGGCGCTCTGCGACACGGCGCATTGTTCCAGACCAAACCACTTCACGGCGTTGCCGCCCCGGGCAAAACAGGCGGAAAGAGGATCGTCCGCGTTCAGAACCAGCGTCGTTTCCGGGTGGATGGCGGGGAGGATGGCGTCGTAGACCCACTCGGGATGTCCGTTGCGGGTGAGTTGGTCGCGGTAGAGATTGGTGATGACGAACGCCGTGGGGTGGAAGAACCGGAAACTGCGGGCGGCGTAGCGCTCGTCGGACTCGATGAGCAGCACGTCGGCACGCACCTTGCCGGAGAGGGAGGCGTGGGAGAGAACCAGGGTGGTCACGCCCTCGATCTGGTTGGAGCCCTCCTCGTTGTAGACCACGGTTTTGCCGCCGGCGCGGAGGATGGCGGCGATCATCTCCACGGTGGAGGTTTTGCCGTTGGAGCCGGTGACGGCGATGATGTGCCGGGGCAGTTCCACCCTGCGCAGAATGTCTGGGCAGAGTTTCAGCGCATATTTTCCGGGCAGGCTGCTGCCCTTGCCCACCAACTTGCCTGCAATGCGCAGCGCTTTGCAGACGAGGATGGCCAGAAGTTTTCTCATACAGATCCCTCCGTGAAAACGGCGTCAGCCGTTTCGGTGAAAAAGGTTCGCACCGCGGCGTTGAAGGCTGCGGGCGCGGCGGCGGCCAGAAAGTGGTCGCCGGGGAGGATGACAAGACGGGCGTTGGGGATGCTGTCCGCGATCAGCCGGGTGTGGTCGGCGCGGATCATATCCCGGTCGCCTGCGATGACGAGGACGGGTATGGTCAGTGTTCCCAGTTCTGCCGGGTCGATATGCGGCTGGCGGAGCATCAGTTCCAGAAGTTGCTTTTGGTGGAGCAATTCCGGCGTATCCGCGTGGGCAAGGCGGCGGTGCTCCTGCGTCAGTTCTTCCAGGACCCAACCCTCCATCCCCTCGGGGAAGAGGTTGGCGGCGTTGGCGATCAGCCGCCGCACCCGGTTGGGATACCGCAGAGCAAAGAGCAGGGCGATGTTGCCGCCGTCGCTGAAACCGAGAATGTCCGCCGTTTCCAGACCTTGTTCGTCCATAAACGCCGCAAGGTCATCGGCAAACCGGGAGAGTGTGAACGGCGCGGTGCCCCGGGGAGAGCGGCCGTGTCCGCGGGTGTCCACGGCGTAAACGGTAAAGTCCCGGGAAAATTCCTCCACCTGATGGGCGAAGTACGAACCGTCCTCTCCGTTTCCGTGAAGCAGCAGCAGGGCCGGCCCGCTGCCGGTTTTCGTGCAGTGCAGTTGAATGTCCATATCAGCGCTCCAACCAGACCATCAGCGCCGTCACATCGGCCGGAGAAACGCCGGAGATGCGGCTGGCCTGTCCCAGATCCAGCGGGCGGATGGCGGAGAGTTTTTCCCGCGCTTCCAGGCGCAGTCCCTGGATGCTATTGTAGTCCAGATCGGCGGGCAGTTTGCGGGACTCCATTTTCCGGAAGTCCTCCACCTGCTTCATCTGGCGCTGGATGTAGCCCTCGTATTTCACGGTGATCTCCACCTGCTCCGCCACGTCCGCACCGATCTCGGGGCGGGTGGGGTCGAAGGGCGCAAGTTCCTCATAGCGCAGTTGGGGGCGGCGCAGCAGGGCGATGAGGGGGCAGCCGTCGGTGACGTCCGCCGTGCCCTTTTCCGCAAGGAAGGCGGACAGGGCCGGGGAGGGCGACGCGCCGGTATGGGTCAGACGGCGGATCTCCCGCTCCACGGCGGCGTATTTTTCCGTCACGGCGTCCATCTGCTCCTGCGAAACAAGGCCGATCTCGTAGCCCCGATGGGTCAGACGCTTGTCGGCATTGTCCTGGCGGAGCAGCAGGCGATACTCGCTGCGGGAGGTCATAATGCGGTAAGGCTCGTTGGTGCCCTTGGTCACCAGATCGTCGATGAGGGTGCCGATGTAACTTTCGCTGCGGGAGAGGATGAAGTCGCTCTCGCCCCGCAGTTTGCGCACGGCGTTGACGCCGGCCACAAAGCCCTGCACGGCAGCCTCCTCATAGCCGGAGGAACCGTTGAACTGGCCTGCGCCGTAGAGGTGTGCCACCTGCTTGGTTTCCAGCGTGGCGTGGAGGGCCAGGGGGTCGATGCAGTCGTATTCGATGGCGTAGGCGGGGCGGGACATCACCGCCCGGCGCAGACCCGGCACGCTGTGGAGCATCTCCACCTGCACGGATTCCGGCAGGGAGGAGGAGAAGCCCTGAATGTACAGTTCGTCGGTGTTGGTGCCCATCGGCTCTACGAAGAGTTGGTGGCGCTGCTTGTCCGGGAAGCGGACGATCTTCGTTTCAAAGGAGGGACAATAGCGCGGGCCGACGCCCTCGATGAGGCCGGAGTACATAGGAGCCAGGTGCAGATTGTCCTCCACGATGCGCTTGGTCTCGGCGGTGGTCCAGGTCAGCCAGCACACCGCCTGATTTTCGGGCGGATTCTTTGTAGAATAGGAGAAGGGGACAGGCAGTTCGTCGCCGCTCTGCACTTCCATCTCGTCAAAGTCCACGGTACGCGCCAGCACGCGGGGCGGCGTGCCGGTCTTGAATCGGCGCAGGGGCAGCCCCAGGTTTTGCAGGCACTCGGTCAGGCGGAGGGAGGCGTGCATCCCGTCGGGGCCGGAATCCTCAATGCACTCGCCGATGATGGTGCGGCCGGTGAGATAGG
>SVKT01000088.1 GCA_015068335.1 Oscillospiraceae bacterium
CGCCCAGAGAGTCCAGCGGCGTGTCCAGGTCCATCACGATGGGGTTTTCGGGATAGAGGTGGAGATAGGTCTTCTCCACGCTCCACGTGCCGTATGCGGCGGCGCTTTCCGGGTATTGCGCTTCCTCGGCGGCGCACACGATGGCGTCTGTCAGCGCTGCCACGGTGAAGACGTGGGCGCCGTGGCCGTATTCGCCGTTGGGATCGTGGGAGACCACCACCAGCGGCTTGCAGCGGCGGATGCATTCGGTGATGTAGCGGACGAAATCGTCATAGGTCACGCCCTGACTTTGGAAGGCGGCCTTCGCCTGGGCAAAGGCGGTGTCGCGGTCCTTGGACTCGGCGTACAGGTCGGGGAATTCGGAGATGATGGGATAGTTCCGCACGCCCACGGTCCACAGGCCGTCCAGTTGTTCGTGGGGGCGCTGGTGGTTCTTTTCGCCGTACACCTCAAAGTGCTGCACGGCGTAGACCACCTGTACGTTCAACTGCCGCTCGATGGCGTAGTAGGGCAGGATGCCGGCAAAGAACAACTGCTCATCGTCGGAGTGGGTGGACAGCAGCATCAGATCCGCTTTCTCGCAGGGGGGCTGCCAGATCTGCACCCAGTCCGGCAGTTCGCCGGCGGAAAAGACGTAGATCTCGGAGATCACCGTGCCCTTGGAGAAGTGCAGTTCCAGCGCCTCCGGCAGCGTGCCGAACAGGGCGGTGACATCCACAAATTCGTGGAGGAAGGCGTTCTCGCCGCAGGAAACGCTCTTGCCCGCGGCGGGGTCGGTCAGCGTCCACACGGCGGGGATGCGGTCAAACTCGATGTAAAGGGCGCCGATGCCGCCGGGTCGGGAAACGGTCACCACGGCGTCTTCCGCCGCACCGGTGTAGGTGCTGCGCTTGCCGTCGCCCAGTTTTGCCGCGTCGGAAAAGCCGGAGGCTTCCACGCGGGCGCCCTGACAGTCCGCCTCTGTGGCCAGAGCCGGAACGGCCGTCAGCGCGGCCAGACACAGGCAAAGGGAAAGGATGGATAGATATTTACGGATCATCGCTGCCTCCTGAACGTTGTCGGCACGCATAAGCCACCAATTTAATAGTACATTACAGCGTATCACAATTTGTCGAAAAAAACAACACCCAGAGAGAAGTTGTCCCGGGAACGCGCGCCGCACACGACGGGCGCAAAAACGGGGCAGACGCCCTGCGCCTGCCCCGCTGCCGCTTTATGAAAGTGCCTTATGCGTAGATGATGAGCAGACCTGCCAGAATGCCGATAATGGCGGAAAAGGCAGGCAGTTTGCTGTGGTACATCAAAATGGCCTGAGGGAGGATCTCGCCGAAGACCACATACAGCATCGCGCCGCTGGCAAAACCCAGACTCATCGCAAGACCCACGGCTCCGATGTCGCCCAGAAGATAGCCCAGCAGCGCGCCGAGGATGGTGGGCACGCCGGAGAGGGCGGTGATGAGGACGGCCTTGCCCTTGCCCATACCGCCGCTGATGAGGGGGACGGAAACGGCCATACCCTCGGGGATGTTATGCAGGCCGATGAGGATGGCCAGCACCAGCGCCGCGCTGCCCATCACGCCGTCGTTGCTGGCGTAGGAGGCGCCGATGGTCATACCCTCCGGCACGTTGTGCAGGGCGATGGCGCAGGCCATCACCAGACCTGCGATGAAAAGGGAGAAGCGGCCGTCCTTCTTGGCAAAGTGCTGTTCCAGATGGTCGCTGTGGATCAGTTCGTCCAGATCGTCGGCGGTCTTGGGGTGGTTTTCGTCAATGTGAGGCACCTCGGGGTTGGTCTTGCGGTCGATCTGGTGATTGAGCAGAAAGATCACCGCCACGCCCAGGGCAATAGAGCCGATGACCAGAGGCAGCCTCACCTCGGTGGCGATGGCCTCGGTGACCAGATCGAAGCAGACCACACTGAGCATCACGCCGCCGGCAAAACTCAGCAGCAGACTGACGGTGCGGTTGGAGTCCTTTTGCAGCAGGGCGCCGATCAGACCGCCAAGTCCGGTGCCTGCAACGCCTGCGATGGCAGTCGTCACGATCAGGGTTTCGATCACACCCACGATTCATTCCTCCGATCCAAAGCAAAAAAAATTTTTCCCATTCGATGGTAGCACGAATTTTGGGAAAATACAACCGCTTTCGCCGCGAAAGAATCAGACCCGCCGCAGCCTTACGGCCGTGGCGGGTCTGCTTTGCGTTTTGCGATGCCGCTTACCGGCGAAGCCATTGTTTCAGGCGCAGGGCAAATGCCTTTTCTCCGGTGATTGAGGCAGGGACGGAGGGAGGAAAGAGGTTGAAATATGCGACCAAATCCTCGTTCTCCACAAGACCGAAGTTGGTGGAAAAGGCCGCCCGGTGCCCGGAGTCCATCCTGATGGTGGTAATGGGCCGGTTGAAGTGTGTCCTGTCGTTTATAACGGCTCTGTGTTGGTACGAAAACTGTTGGATCCGATTTCCAACGATGCCTTTGAACCGTCCGGAAACATCCACCAGCCCGGCGTCGGGCAGGCAGGTATCTGTCCAGAAGTCGCAGTGCTGCGAGGCGATCAGCACGCCGCCGTCATAGACGAAATACAGCGTGGAGGTAAAGCAGTTATGTTCTTTGAAGCCCGGAAACTTCGTGGAAAAGAACACGGGGCGGCCGTCACCCGGCTCTGCCAGTACCTTCCGGATTTTTTTGCCCACGGCGGCCTCGTAGGAGTCGATCCCGTGGTAGGGCCTGCCCTCCTCCGCAGCCTGATAGATCTGATATGCCGCTTCAAACACGTTGCTCAGCGCGTAGTCGTGCTCACAGCACCACTGATAACTTTCCTCGCTTACGATGGATTGCTGCGGCGTTTCATACTCGCTGGCCGTGGGAGAGACCGTCCGGTTTTTGGCTCCCGCGTCCAAAAGAAGTTTCAGGCTGTTCAGCATATATCGGTCATAGGTGGACAGCGTCAGCGCCCGCAGGCACTGGGCGCCAAAGCAGTCGTCCCGCTTTGTCACGTCGAAGCCGTGGTTGAGAAAAAAACGGATGATGTCGCACATCCACCGGCCGGGCTCGGGATTTGGCCTGTGGGCGTGCTCACGAAAATGATCCAGAGTCGGGTTTGCCGAAAAAACATAGCCGCTCAGGATCTCGGAAAGAATGTTTTCCTCGTCGTCGCGTCCCACGGCGTTCAGGTCCGCGCCCTGCCGGAGCAGTTCCCCGGCGGCTGCAAAATCCGGCGGGCCGACCTGAAATACTTCGATCAGGCGATTTTCAAGTTCACCGTATCCGTAGTCATAGGGGATGTGGTCGCTGCTCATTTTTCTTCCTCCTGTTCCAATGGCGTCGGGGTGTCCGGGGCGGGGGCTGCCGGCGTGGGGGACGGAGCGTGTTCCTGCGCCCACCGCCGCACAAAGGCTTCGGTGTCCCGCCGGTCGTCCTGTGTATCGCCCCACCAGTTCTTCGCAAACTCCCAGTCGTTCATCAGCCTCAAAACGGCGGGGCGGTAGGCCCTTGCGCACCGGACATTTTCGATCAGGGTTGCCGGCGTATCCACCGCCTGATACCGCTTTCTCCGGCTTCGGCCGATCACGCAGATCGTGCCCCAGGAAGGCTCCCAATATTTTCCGCAGAGATATACCTTCGTCCCGCCCGGGAATGCGGCGGTGCCGTACCGGAGGGTTCCGGTCTCGTCAGTATGCGTTTTCACGATGTTCCCCACGACGCAATATTTGAACGGCGCCTGTTTTGTCATACTTCCCACCTCCTGATGAGAGAATACCACGCCGCAAGTCCCATAATCGGGACAGTAAAGGCTCGCGGCGGCGCGGAAGAAAAACGCTGCGGGCAAAAGACCGCAGCGCTTTCGATCTTACTTGTTGCCCGTGAGGCGGTTGAGCAGGACCACACAGCCCCAGATCGCCAGGATCACCACGAAGATGCCCAGCATACCCTTGCCCATAATGCCCAGACAGGCCGTTACCAGAGCGATATCCATAACAATGCAGTCCTCCTTACAGCAGTTTTTCCACGAGGGTGATGATGAGACCGCCGGCAATGACGGAGGCGATCTGTCCGCTGACGTTGGCGCCGGCGGCGTGCATCAGCAGGAAGTTGAAGGGATCCTCATCCCGGCCCATCTTGTGGACCATACGGGAGGCCATCGGGAAGGCGGAGATGCCCGCCGCGCCGATCATCGGGTTGACCTTCTTCTTGGAGAAGAGGTTCAGGAACTTGGCGAAGAACACGCCGCCCACGGTGTCAAACACGAAGCCCACCAGACCCAGCGCGAGGATCAGCAGCGTCTCCCAGGTGACGAACAGTTCCGCCTTCATACGGAAGGAAACGGACAGACCCAGCAGCAGCGTGACCAGATTGGCCAGTTCGTGCTGCGCGGACTGGCTCAGACTGTCCAGCACGCCGCACTCCCGGACCAGGTTGCCGAACATCAGGAAACCGATCAGTTCCGCGCTCTTGGGAGCCACGGTGCCGGCGATGATGGTGACAAAGATGGGGAAGAGGATGCGGGTGGTCTTGGAGATGTTGCCGGGGGTGTATTCCATCCGGATCATCCGTTCCCGCTTGGTGGTGATGGCCTTGATGATGGGAGGCTGGATGATGGGCACCAGCGCCATATAGGAATAGGCGGCCACCATAATGGCGCCCTGATAGGAACTCTGGAAGTAGTTGGCCACGTAGATGCTGGTGGGGCCGTCGGCGGCGGCGATGATGGCGGTGGAGGCCGCGTCTTTCAGGTCAAAGCCCAGAATGACGGCAACCACCAGGGTGAAGAAGATGCCGAACTGGGCCGCGCCGCCGAAGAGGAACATCTTGGGGTTGCTCAGCAGGGGGCCGAAGTCGATCATCGCGCCGATGCCGATGAACAGCAGCAGGGGGAACAGTTCGCTGGCAATACCCGCGTTGAACAGGGTTTCAATGGCCTCCGTGTGGACGAAGGGCAGGTTGACCAGAATGGCGCCGAAGCCCATCGGCAGCAGCAGAGAGGGCTCCATCTGTTTTTTGATGGCCAGCAGCACCAGCGTGCTTCCGATCAGGATCATAAGTACCTGCTGCCAGGTGAAGTTCAGCACATTGGAAAACAGGTCGTAAAACAACTGCATAGGGTTACCTCCTGATAAAATGACACACAGAAAAAGACCTTCACGGCAAATGCGGCGCCGCAAAGGTCCCGTTATTTCAGCCAGCCGCATAAACGCAGACTGACGCAACGAAGGGGGGCTACGCTCCCTTTTGCCCAGTGCATAATACTTTCTGAAAGACCGTTTGTCAAGTATTTCCGCGGTTTTGGGGTGAAGAAGGCTTCTTCGCGGCGACAGACCGGAAAAAGAGCCGTGGCCCAACGGACCACGGCTCTTTTGGTGCCGGTGGTGGGACTCGAACCCACACCCTGTCGCCAGGAACGGATTTTGAGTCCGTCACGTCTACCATTCCATCACACCGGCGTGCCTTGCTATTATACAAGACCGACGCCGGGAAGTCAAGGTGGTTTTGAAACCTTCTTCGGCGAAGCGTGAAGAAAATGAACAGACCGTTAAAATCCAAAGAAAGACTATCCAAGCGGGGGAATGTGTGCTATGATATACAAGTTAAATTATACGTATTTGCGCGGGAAAAGGAGGGTGGAGCGTGA
Organism: Oscillospiraceae bacterium; assembly: GCA_015068335.1. GTDB lineage: Bacteria > Bacillota > Clostridia > Oscillospirales > Oscillospiraceae > Oscillibacter. Next base: position 5,628 of record SVKT01000088.1, read on the forward strand.
AGAAAACGGCGAAAGCGCTGCTGGTGGTCTGGACGCTGCTGGTGTCGCTGTTTCTCACTGGATGCAGCGGGCTGGGTCTGAATATGGAATTGCAGGAATTGTACAGTCTTCCCACCCTGCCGGCAAAGTACACGGAACTGAACAACCGCATCTCGCAGATTATGGGAAACGGCGCGGAATACGCCGCGCCCACCTCCGGCACCAACATCCAGCCCGTCCAGTTGGTGGACCTCAACGGCGACGGCAGGGAGGAGGCAGTGGCCTTCTTCCGGAACGCGGCGGACGAAAAGCCCCTGAAAATCTATATTTTCTCCGTGCGGGACGAGCACTATGAGCAGACGGCGCTGATCGAGGGAAGCGGCACCGGCATATACAGCATTACCTACCGGGATCTGGACGGCAACGGCACCCAGGAACTGGCGGTGGGCTGGAAGGCCGCGGCGGAACTGCAAGTGCTGGAAGTCTATACGCTGCGGGAGGGGCATACCGAGCAGTTGCTCCGCACCAATTATGTGAAATACACCGCCGCAGATCTGGATGGCGACGGGCGGAGTGAGATCGTGGTCCTGCGCGCCGACGAGGAGGGCAACGGCATCGCCGATTACTACGCCTGGCAGGAGGGCGGCCGTCTGGGGAAGCAGTCCTCGGCCCGCATTTCCGCCACGATGGCGGAAGTGAGCCGGCAGGGAAGCGTCACGGCGGGCGTGCTGCGGGGCGGCGCGGCGGCGGTGTTTGTCACCGGCGTCACGGATACGCCCCAGGTCATTACCGACATCCTCACGTCCGGAGGCGGATCGCTGAGCAACGTGGTGCTTTCCGGCGCCACCGGCGTTTCCACGCAGATCCATCCCTACTGCGGCCTTGACCCCGCGGACATCAACGGCGACGGCGTGACAGAAGTCCCCTGTCCCGTGTATCTGCCCGGCGCGCTGGGCGGAGAAAGTTCGTACCAGCAGATCGAGTGGCGCAGTTACGACGAGCGCGGCGCCTCCGAAGTGGTGCTGCGCACCTACCACGACACCGAGGACGGCTGGTATCTGCGCCTGCCGGAGACGTGGAACGGGCG
>SVKT01000089.1 GCA_015068335.1 Oscillospiraceae bacterium
AAGCACTCTATATCCGCCGCGCGGACGCAAAACTGCCGGAGGGCGAATACTTCGACGACGAACTGCTGGACGTGGAAGCATACGACTGCGAAACCGGCGCGCTGCTGGGAAAGATCGTCCGCGTGGAGGACTATCCCGCCAGCAAGATCTATACCGTCAAGGGCGAGAAAACGTATCTGATCCCCGCGGTGAAGGGCGCTTTTATCGCCTCCGTGGATCTGGAACAAAACCGTATGGAGATCCATATGTGGGAGGGGCTTGCCACTGATGAACATTGACATCCTGACCCTGTTTCCCGAGTCTGTGGACGCCGTGCTGAAAGTCAGCATCCTCGGCCGTGCCATTGAGCGGGGGCACATCGCCATCCGCTCCCACCAGATCCGGGACTACACCACCAACAAGCAGATGCAGGTGGATGACTATCCCTACGGCGGCGGCCGGGGCGCGGTGATGCAGGCCGACCCCCTCTACCGCTGCTGGGCCCACGTGACAGCGACCTATGGCCCCGGCCGCACCATCTTCCTCTCCCCCTGCGGACGCACCTTCAACCAGAGCGTCGCCCGGGAACTGAAAGAACAGTACGATCACCTCATTCTCGTCTGTGGCCATTACGAGGGCATCGACCAGCGCTTCATCGACGAGTGCGTGGACGAGGAGATCAGTATGGGCGACTTCGTCCTCACCGGCGGCGAGATCGCCGCTATGGCGGTGGCGGACGCCGTGTGCCGTATGGTCCCCGGCGTGCTGCCCGACCCCGAATGCTTCGAGGAGGAGTCCCACTGGAACGGCCTGCTGGAATACCCCCAGTACTCCCGTCCTGCCGTCTGGCACGACCGGGCCGTACCGGAGATCCTGCTCTCCGGCGACCACGGAAAGGTGGCCGCGTGGCGGAAAAAGGAAAGTTACAAGCGCACGATGCGCCGTCGCCCCGACCTGTTCGCGCAGTTCGACGAAAGCCAGTTGAAAACCAAGACGGAGAAGAAGATCCTCCAACAGGCGAAGGACGAACTGGCGGCAGAGACCGCCGAAGAAACGAAAACCCCTTGACCATCCCCCCCTTCTGTCACAATCTATGTAAAAGAAAAGGTCCATACCCTTTGAGGGTACGGGCCTTTTTCTTTTCAGCGAATATTTGATGTCAGATTACTTCTTTTTCCCAAAGGCGAATGGAATTGCGCCAAAGATAAGTGCAACAACAAGAGATACCAACGTTTTGAAAAATGCCATATGCGTGATGCTCTTAAAGAAATACTCCATTGGTGCTGCGTCCAACTTAATCCTCATTCCCGGAATCGCAAAGCAGATAATGAAGTATGCTGCAACAAAGGCAATTATAAATAACGCAAGCGCTATCAGTTTCTTTTTCATACGATCACACCCCTTTTCCAAATTCAACTTGTGTAACTATCTTTTAGAGCGGCAGACCCAAAAGCCACAAGACAACCCCGGAAAGGATCGGAAACATCAAGACCAGTCCAGCAACAACAGCCGCAAGATACTTCCACACTTTTATTTTCTGATCACGCTTTTTCCTGTCAAAACCGTCATAAACAGCAATCGCAATTACAAGCAGACCAATAAAGAAAAAGGCCCAGATTCCCAGCCAGTTTTCACCCATACCAGATTACCACCCTTTCTCTGTCAGTTGCGGGAGCATTTTTCCGCATCGATGGCCAGCACCAGCATCAGCACTTGGAGCGCATACATCGGGTCAGCCACGTCAATGACATAGGTGTCCGTCCAGTTGAACAGTTCCTTGGTGATCCGGGCCACCGGCGCACCGCAGGGCTCCTTCACCGTGTAGTCCCACTCCATAAAACTGCCGTCCACCTGCCAGCCGTTGCAGTCGATGTCAAAGTGGGGCACGAAAAACGTAAATGCCTTCTGGATGCAGCCAACATACTGCTCTCCGATGTACATCTCAAACTTGGGCAGAAACGTCAGCACCCGCTCCCGCACCGTGCCGACGTGCCTGCCGGAGGCATCCAGAATGTGCAGACAGTGTCCCCAGGCCAGTTTGCCCTCCACGGTGTATACGGTATTGCCGGCCTCGTCATAAATATCATAACTGTCGAACCAGGAGAAAAAGCGCTGCTTAAACAGAAGTTTCATCCACGGCCACCATCCTTTTCCCAATGCTGTATCAGGACGTACCTGACAGGTTCCGGACTGCACCGGATGCTTTATTCTATCACAAAACAGCCCGGATAGGATTACAAAACAATAACAAAAAGCCGGCGGGGCCCCGCCGGCTTTCGTTCAGATACTGATGGTCTCTCCGTCGCAGCGGAAACTGCTTGCATAGAACGCTCTCATAGCGCGCACCAGATATTCCGCATCCTTTGCGCCAGCCACCTCGCAGGCGGCGTGCATAGCAAGTTGGGGCAGACCGATGTCCACCCCGGGGATGGAGAGATGCGCCGTGCTGATATTGCCCAAAGTCGAACCGCCGGGCATATCCGCCCGGTTGCTGTACTGCTGGACGGGAACGCCCGCCCGTTCGCACACCTGTCGGAACCCGGCCGCCGAAACGGCATCGGTCATATAGCGCTGGGCGGCGTTGTATTTGATGACCACGCCGCCGTTGAGCACAGGAAATTCGCTGCTGTCGGCATACTCGGGATGGGCAGGATGAATGGCGTGAGCATTGTCGGCAGACACCATAAAACTGTTGGCCGCGGCGATGAGATATTCCTCATCGCTTCGGCCCAGAGCGCCGTTGATCCGCCGCAGCACATCCGTCAGGAAGGTGGAATCTGCACCCTGCCGCGTTCCGCTGCCCACTTCTTCGTTGTTGAACACCGCCAGAACCGGAACGCTCTCACTCTCCTCCGCCTGCAAAAAGCCCTGCATACAGCAGAACACGCATTCCCGGTCGTCCAGTCCCGGCCCGGACAGAAACTCCCCGTCCGCGCCGAACGCAGTCGCCGGCGTTCTGACATAGAGAAACAGATCCGTGGCTACGATGTCCTCCACCCGGACGCCCATACTTTCCGCCACGATGCGGCGGAAGGCGCCGGTCTCCGTTCCCCGGGAAAAGAGGGGAAGCAGATCCACATTGGCTTTCAGGACGGAGCCATTGTTGATCTCCCGATCCATATGGGGCGCCACGCTGGGGATCACCAGCAGATCACGGTCGACCTTCACCAGCCGGGACATCACCCGATCCCCCTGACGGACCATAACCCGTCCCGCCACGGAGAGGGACCGATCCATCCAGGATCGCAGGATCATCCCGCCGTAAGGCTCCACCGAAAGCCGCACGCAGCCCCCCGCAGAGGGAATCTCTGCCGTTTCCCGCACCTTGAAAGTGGGGGAATCGCTATGGGCGGCGCCGATCATAAATCCGCGAAACGCCTTGCAGGGAATACGGAAGGCAATCACGCTGGAATCGCCCCGCACCACGAAATACTTTCCGCCCTCACGCAACGCCCAGGGGCCGGACTCCAAAAGCCGGACGTATCCCGCTTCCTGCAAGTTCGTTTTCAGATTCTCCGCCGTGTGGTAGGCGGTAGGGCTGGCGTCCAAAAAGGCACACAGTTCCCGGCTGTACGCAGCGTCCATAACAGTTCCTCCCTAAATTTAATGCTGGATCGATTATATCACATTGCACCCGTCTTTCAACCGTGGTATGATGGTTTCAAGACAAAAATCACAGGATTTCGTTCTGCCGTGTCTTCTCCCTCCCGGACGGCAGGGCGCATCCGTTACGGGAAAGAGATTTGGTAGAGACTGATGATCATTTTGGATCTGGAATGGAACAGCGGATATGACAAAACCCCTCTGGAAGAGATCCTGCAAATCGGCGCCGTGCGGCTGGATGGGCTGGGCGGACCGATCCGCGACACCTTTTGTATCTTTGTCCGCCCCTGCGTCCACAGAAAATTGAACCGCACCGCAAAGGCGCTGCCGGAACTGCGCGCCGCGCTGGATTCCCCCTACGATTTCCCCACCGCGATGGCCGCCTTTGCAAAATGGTGCGGCGAGGATCGCGTGTTTGCCGATTGGGGCGGCGATGATTTTGCCGTTTTGAAGCAGAACTGCGAGTTCTGGAAAGTCCCCTGTCCCCGCCCCGCGCAACTCATCGACCTGCAAGCCGCTTTTTCCGTCAAGGCCGGCACCAATCAGGGCGTGGCGCTGTTCCGCGCCGTGGAGTACTGCGGCATCCCTGCGCCCTTCACGTTCCACAATGCCCTGAACGACGCCGTTTATACCGCCCTGCTGACGGATTGGATCGACCAGGAAACGCTGGACTTTCTGGCACTGCCCAAGGAGATCCGCCGTCTGAACAACCATCTGCCCTTCCCGCCCCAGCCCAACCGCTGCGTAGGCGGCCTGCGCTCTGTGCAGTCGGCGCTCAACAGTCGGGGCTGCCGCAGGCACCTGTGTCCCCTGTGCGGCGAGGGCGCCTGGGTGCGCCGCTGGTATGCGGGGGAAAATTGCTATTACGCGGATTTCCGCTGCAAGAAGCACGGAAGTTTCGTCTGCCGGCTGACTTTGCGGGAAACGGAAACCGGCCACCTGCTGGGACAGGTGGAAATTCCGGAAGTCACTCCCGCTTTGCTGCAAAAATTTGACGCCGCCATCCGCACAGGCGCCATCCCCTGCAAGCCCACTCCCCGCAAAAAACGCCGCTATCCCCGCCAGTCCGCATCCGCAAGGAGCAAAACGGAGGTGGGCTCTTGAATCTGCAATGCATCGCGCTGGATCTGGACCGCACCACGCTGGGGCCGGACGGCCGCCTTTCGGCAGGAAACCGTCAGGCGCTGGAATGTGCCATCCGCCGCGGCATCCACGTGGTCATCGCCAGCGGACGGCCCCTCTGTTCCCTGCCCGCCGATGTGACGGCGCTGCCCGGCATCGAATATGCCATCACTTCCAACGGCGCGGCGGTCTATCATCTCCCCACCGGAAAACGACTCCACGGCTTCACGCTGCCGCAAGGCGCGGCGGAGGAGATCCTGCGTCTGACAGCGGACGAGCCCCTCACCTACGAAGCCTTTGTGGACGGCATCGCCTACGGCGGCGCCGACTATGTGGCTGACCCAACCGCTTACGGCACGCCGCCCACCTCTGTGGGCTATATCCGGCGCACCCGCCGTCCCGTGCCGGACATCGCATCCTTTATCCGTACCCACAGCGACGCGCTGGACAGTCTGGATCTGGTGGTCCGCAGCGCTGACGAAAAGGTGCGCCTGTCCGCCCTGCTGACCGCCTCCATCCCCGATCTCTACGTCACCTCCTCCGTGCCCCAACTGGTGGAAATTTCCCACCGGGACGCAGGAAAGCACTCCGGCCTGCGCTTTCTTGCCGGTCTGCTTGGCATCTCTCCCGCGCAGATCGCGGCCTTCGGCGACGCCGACAACGACGCGGATATGCTCGCCTTCGCCGGCTGCGGCATTGCGGTGGCAAACGCCTCTCCCGCCTGTCTCGCGGCGGCAGACCGGGTGACCGGCCGCTTCGACGAGGACGGCGTGGCACAGGCGATCCATCAACTTCTGGCCGAAAACTCTGCAAAGTAAGTTCTCTTTACACAGACTCATTTTCTTCATTTTTCAGGAGGATTTTATATGGTAACTATGGCACAGCGCATCGAGGCGCTTCGGATGCAGAAAGGCGTAAGCCGTCCCGACCTGGCCGCCGCTCTGGGCGTCCCCCGCCTGTCCATCGAGAAGTTTGAGACCGGCCGCCAGACCCCCACACAGGAACAGCAGAAAAAACTGTGCAGTTATTTCGGCGTTTCCCTGCCCTATCTGAAAGGCGAGACCGACGATCCCACCACGATGGACTCCTGGCTGAACGGAAACGTACCTGACGAACCCGCTCCTCCCGCTCCCCGCCCCGTCGCAAGGACGGTGGTAGCACAGTCCTCCGGATCAGCACAGGAAGACGGTGCGGTTTTCAGCGCCCTGCTGAAAAGCAAGTCCTTCCAGTCTATGGTGCGGGACACGGTGCTGGATGTCCTCCGCTCCCCCGAGGGGCAGGCACTGATCGCAAAAGCCGTCCGCAAAGAACTGAATCGCTAACAAAAAAGGAGGTTCCCGACTTCGGGAACCTCCTTTTATACGTTATAGACGATCAGACCGTGTGGCCCTTCTGGCGAATGACCTCCACAACGCGCTCCGCCAGAGCCTGGCAGCGCTCTTTGCTCTCGGCCTCCACCATCACGCGGACCACAGGCTCGGTGCCGGACTCGCGGACCAGAATGCGGCCGGTGTTGCCCAGTTCGTCCGTCACGGCCTGTACAGATGCCACCACATCGGGATCGGCCTGTGCTTCTTTTTTATCCTTCACGCGGACATTGATGAGCACCTGGGGATAAATCACCACGGGCTCTGCCAGACGGCTCAGACTCATCTTCTTGGCCAGAACGACTTCCATCACTTTCAGGGCGGTGAGGATACCGTCGCCGGTGCGGGCATACTTGGAGAAGATGATGTGGCCGGACTGCTCGCCGCCGATGCGGTCGCCGTGCTGCACCATATGCTCATAGACGTATTTGTCGCCCACCTTGGTCTTGGCGTAGCCGATGCCGGCATCGTCCAGCGCCTTATACAGGCCGAAGTTGCTCATCACGGTGGTGACCACGGTGTTGTTCACCAGTTTGCCCCGCTCCTTCATATAGCGGCCATAGATATACATAATCTTGTCGCCGTCCACCACGTTTCCGTTTTCGTCTACCG
>SVKT01000090.1 GCA_015068335.1 Oscillospiraceae bacterium
GTAAAAGTTGGAAAAAGCACCGAAATCATACGATTCCAGTGCTTTCTTGTGGTCGGAGTGGCGGGAGTCGAACCCACGGCCTCTTGGACCCGAACCAAGCGCGCTACCAACTGCGCTACACCCCGATACAGCCCACTCATTATACGGAATTTCCGGGAAGATGTCAAGGTTATATTCGTTCAGGCGGCAGCATAGGCTTCACCGAGAACGAAACGGGGAGGGGAGCGCTATGGCGGCACGGCGGACGGGGCGCAGAGTGATGGGTACAGTGGCGGCGCGGCAGCGCAGGACGGCAGGAAAGAGGAGCACGGTGCGTTCCGCACCCCGCAGAAATGAGTCGCTGCCGCCCAAAGAGCGCCGACAGTTGATCCAACTGGTGATTTGCGGCGGTGTTTTTGTCCTGCTGGTGGCGGTCAAACTTCTGCTTCCCGACCGTATGGCAGAGGTAAACAGGACGCTGACCGGCGCGCTGGAACGGAATATGGATGTGGAGGCTGTGTTTTCTGCGGTAGGAAATGCATTCGCGGGGGAAAGGGACGTGACGGACACAGTGGAGGATGTGTATCAGGCGGTCTTTCACGGCGACGGGAAAGAGGAGCCTATGGAAACAGCGGCGATCCTTCTGCCGGAAAGCAGTTCTGCCATCGATATACTGCGGAACAGTCAGACTGTCGCCGCCGGGCAAATCGTGAATACGGACGGCGGCGGAGAAAAACCTGTGCGGATGGAGGGCGTCAAAGCGGATTCACTGGTCTACGTGCTGTATTCCGAGGAAAATCTACCCTCCGGCGTGAGTATGGAGCAGGCGATTCTGGACCTCGCCTATTGCACGCCAACGGATGGAGTCATCAGTTCCGGCTTTGGCTATCGGCAGGGCACGGGGCGGTTTCATTACGGAGTGGATCTGGCTGCGGAGCAGGGCAGCGAGATCCGCTCCTTTGCTGACGGGACGGTTACCGTGGTCGGGGAGAGCAGCAGTTATGGGAAGTACTGCATTGTGGAGCACGATCACGGCTGCTCCACGCTGTATGCCCATTGCAGCCGGATCGGCGTTGCCTCCGGCGCGGCGGTGAAGCGGGGGCAGAAATTGGGAGAAGTGGGTGAGACCGGGATGGCCACAGGGCCGCATCTCCACTTTGAATTGCAGCAGAACGGTGTTTACCTGAATCCGGTCTATTATGTTTCTGCTTAAATCGGACCGCGTAGAGGTGTCCATAGGGTTTTGTCTGCTTCTTGCCTGGTTTTGGAGAGCAAACGGCGCGGCGCTGCTGCTCACTGTGCTGGCTGCCGCCGCCGTACACGAGGCGGGGCATTGTGCGGCGCTGGCGCTCCTGGGCGGGGAAGTGCATCGTCTGCGGCTGAGTGTGTTCGGCGCTGTGATAGAAACCGACAGCCGCCGCCTGACCTACGGACGGGAGGTGCTGGCGCTGCTGGCGGGGCCTGCCGCCAATTTTCTGGGGGCGGCAGCGGCGGCGGGATTTGGGACGGAGCCCGCCCGGGTGTTTCTGGGTGCCAATTTGGTGCTGTGCCTGTTTAATCTGCTGCCGGTGCGTCCGCTGGACGGCGGCAGAGTGCTGGAACTTCTGGTGTCCCGTCGCTGGGGGAGCGGGGCAGGGGAGTGGGCGGCAAGGATCGCAAGTCTGTGTGGCGCTCTCCTGCTCTGCCTGTTTTTGTGCGCTTTGATGCGCGCCACGGGGGGCAGTCTGTGGCTGCTTCCGGCAGCAGCGGGATTTGGACTGGCGGTGTGGCGCGAAAGTATTGGAAAATAGATTTTTTTGAAAAAAATACTTGCAATTTGGTAGGTTCTATGGTATTGTATTCAGGCTACAAAGGGTGGTCCTCTGTCGTGTGCGAAAATAGCGGCAAGAACGCCTATATTTTTAGGAGGAAATATCCATGGATCTCATCAAGGAACTGAACAAGGAAACCCTGGCCAACGAAGTGCCTGCGGTCAACATCGGCGACACCGTGCGTGTCCACGTGAAGGTCAAGGAAGGCTCCCGCGAGCGTATCCAGATCTTCGAGGGTACCGTCATCGCCAAGAAGCACGGCGGCATCGAGGAGACCATCACTGTCCGTCGCCTGTCCTATGGCATCGGCGTTGAGAAGGTGTTCCCTGTGCATTCTCCCTCTATCGAAACCATCGAGGTGGTTCGCAGCGGTAAGGTCCGCCGCGCCAAGTTGTACTATCTGCGTGGCCGCGTGGGCAAGAGCGCTAAGATCAAGGAGAAACTGTAATCCGAGGATAAAGAGAGGCAGATGCCTCTCTTTTTTCTTTTGAAAAATTGCCGCTTTCTATTGTGAAAAGAGGCATTGTTTGCTATACTAATATGTTAGATTCGTATGTTATGCGTTTTGGAGGACCCACTATGGAAACAGAGAAAAAAACAGAAGCCGTCGATCGTGGTTGGTATGAATATTTGCAGTTGCTGGTGACGGTTGTCGTGGCTCTGGTGCTGCTGTTTTCCTTTGTGATCCGCTTTGTGAGCGTGGACGGCATATCGATGCAGAACACGTTGCAGCACGGCGACCGGATGCTGGTGCTCAACGGCTGGCTGTGCGGAGACTATGAGCGGGGCGATATCGTCATTGCGGCGAAACACGGATTTGAGAACGGCTCTCCGGTGGTCAAACGCGTGATCGCCGTGGGCGGGCAGACGGTGGATATCGACTTTCCCGCCGGCATCGTGTATGTGGACGGCGTGCCCCTGGAAGAACCCTATATCAAGGAGGCCACCCATCTTCGGGAGGGGATGCAGTTCCCCCTGACCTTGCAGGAAGACGAACTCTTCCTTTTGGGCGACAACCGCAACGAAAGCAAGGACAGCCGACACCCCGACCTGGGTGCTGTGAAGGAAGGGAATATTATCGGGCGGGCGGTCTTTCTCGTTCTGCCCGGAAAGACGGAAGAACTCGGAAAGCGGGAATGGAACCGCATTTCCGCCTTGAACTGAGGAGACGAATTGATGCAGAACAACAGGGAAAAGAAGCGGAGCGACCAGGAGCAGTACGAGTGGGTACAGGCTCTGGTATACTCGGTGCTGGCGGTGGTGGTGCTGTTTACCCTTGTGGTGCGGCTCATCGGCGTGGACGGACGCTCTATGGTGCCGACGTTGCAGCACGGAGACCGGCTTCTTGTTCTCAATCCAATGCTGTGTGACGACTACCGGTATGGTGATATCGTGGTGCTTCGAAAGGCCACCTTTATGGAAGATCCCATCGTCAAGCGGGTGATCGCCACAGAGGGGCAGACGGTGGACATCAACTTCAAAACCGGTGAAGTCTATGTGGATGGAAAACTGCTGAAAGAAGACTATATCAACGAACTGACCTTCCAGGAGGAAGGCACGGCGTTTCCGCTGATCGTCCCGAAAGGCGAGGTCTTTGTTATGGGTGACAACCGCAACCACTCCGCCGACAGCCGCCATTCCGGGCTGGGTACCGTGGATTGCCGGTATATGCTGGGAAAAGCGGTGGCCATCGCCTTCCCGGGCTTCAGCGAGGAGACGGGAAAGCGGGACTTTGGCCGGATCGGCGCCATCGGCTGATGCTGCCGGAAACGAAATTTGATTCCGACGCCGGATGGCGTGTGGAGGTTTGTATGAATATTCAATGGTATCCCGGTCATATGACGAAGACCCGGCGTATGATCGTCGACCAGATCAAAAATGTAGATGCGGTCTGTGAGATCATCGATGCCCGGATCCCTGTTTCCAGCCGGAATCCGGATGTGGACGAACTGACGGCGGGAAAGCCCCGTCTGGTGGTGCTGAACCGCGTGGATCAGGCTGACCCCGAGGCAACCAGACTGTGGGCGGCGCACTTTCGCAAACTGGGCTATGCGGTTCTGGAATCCGATGCAAAGGACGGTATCGGCACAGGGAAATTTGCCGGTGCCATCCGGGAACTGCTTGCGGAAAAACTGCGGGCCTATGCTGAAAAAGGACAGGTGGGCCGCGTGGTGCGCGTGATGATCCTGGGCATTCCCAATGTAGGAAAGTCCACTTTCATCAACAAGGTCGCCGGCAGAAAGACTGCGAAGACCGAAGACCGTCCCGGTGTGACGCGTTCCAAGCAGTGGGTGCCCATTGACCGGGGATTGGAACTGCTGGACACCCCCGGTATCCTCTGGCCCAAATTCGAGGATCAGAGCGTGGGTCTGAATCTGGCCTATACCGGTGCGGTGAAGGATGACATTCTGGACATTGAGACCCTGGGCTGCCACCTGATGACCTATTTGAGCAGTCATTATCCCGATGCCCTGAAACAGGGCTATAAACTGTCTGCTTTGCCGGAACGGGAGGACGAGGAAAACGAGGTCGCCTACGGCTACCGTCTGCTGGAAGCAGCAGGCAGAAAGCGCGGTTTTCTGATCTCCGGCGGCGAAGTGGACACAGAACGGATGGCAAAGATCCTGCTGGATGAGTTTCGCGGTGCAAAGTTAGGACGCTTTACACTTGAACTGCCCCAGTGAGAGAGGTGCGACGGTATGGAACTTTGGCGCTACGAACAGGAACAGTGGGACAAGGGTTTTTCTGCGGTCTGCGGCGTGGATGAAGCCGGCGCCGGGCCGCTGGCCGGGCCGGTGTATGCCGCCGCGGTGATCCTGCCCCGGGGCGTGGAACTCCCCGGACTGAACGATTCCAAGAAACTGACAGAGAAAAAGCGGGAGGCGTTATTTCCTGTTATTATGGAAAAAGCCACCGCATATTCCATCGCCCGTGTGGAGGCGGCGGAGATCGACGAGATGGATATCCTTAACGCCCGGATGCTGGCGATGCAGCGGGCCATTGACGGTCTGGCGGTGAAGCCGGATCTGGCGTTGATCGATGGCAACCGCGACCACGGCAGCCGCTATGCCATCGAAACACCCCATATCACCATCATTCAGGGCGACGCCAGCAGCGCCTCCATTGCGGCGGCCTCCATTCTGGCGAAAGTGGCCCGTGACCGGTATGTGTCGGAGGAACTGGAAGCAGCCTATCCTCAATATCAGTTTGCAAAGCACAAGGGCTATGGCACGAAACTGCACTACGCGATGCTGGACGCCTACGGCCCCTGCCCCCAGCACCGTAAGACCTTCCTGAAAAAGTGGGAGGCCAAGCGATGAGCGGCGCAGGTGCGGCAGGACTCCGCGGGGAAGCGGAAGTGGCGAAGTACCTCCGGAAAAAGGGGTATGTGCTGCTGGCCAGCCGTTGGCGCTGCCGGTTCGGAGAACTGGATCTGGTGGCAAGAAACAAGCGGGGGATCCTCTGCTTTGTGGAGGTCAAACTCCGCGGAGACGGCTCCATCGCCCTGCCCCGTGAGTTTGTGGACAGCCGGAAGCAGGCGCGTCTGCGTGCTGCCGCGGCGGCCTACATAAGCACCCACGATCTGGACGCTCCCGCTCGCTTCGATGTGGCGGAGGTCTATGTGGAAAAGAACGGTACGCTCCGGGTGGAATATCTGGAAGCGGCCTTTGAATAAGAGAGAAACTTCCTTGAAAGTGAGGAACAGAAGATGAAATATTACAGCACAAGAGACAAAGCGGTTCGTCTGGAATCCGCGGAAGCCGTGAAGATGGGTCTGAGCCGCGACGGCGGTCTGCTGACCCCCGAGGCTATTCCCCAGATGGACGAGGCCTTTCTGACCGGTCTGGTGAGCGCCCGCTATCAGGAGCGCGCCGCAAAGGTTATGGGCCTGTATCTGACGGATTACACCTATGAGGAACTGCTGGCCTTCGCCGAGAATGCCTACGGTCCCGAGAAATTCGACACCGAGGCGGTGGCGCCCGTCCGCAAGGTGGACGATACCACCCACTGTCTGGAACTGTGGCACGGCCCCACCAGCGCCTTCAAGGATATGGCGCTGCAAATGCTGCCCCAGTTGCTCTCTGCCGCGCTGCGCAAGACCGGAGAGGACAAGACTGCCTGCATCCTCGTGGCCACTTCCGGCGATACCGGCAAGGCCGCTATGGAGGGCTTCGCCGACGTGCCCCAGACGAAGATTATGGTCTTCTATCCCAAGGACGGCGTTTCCGCCGTGCAGGAGGCCCAGATGGTCACCCAGGAGGGCGAAAACGTGGGCGTGTGCGCCGTGGTGGGCAACTTCGACGATGCACAGGCCGGCGTGAAGCGCATTTTCTCCGACGTGGAGATGCGCAAGACGCTGGCGGACCGGGGCTATTTCCTGTCCTCCGCCAACTCCATCAACTGGGGCCGCATCCTGCCGCAGGTGGTGTATTACATTTCCGCCTACTGCGATCTGCTGCGCGACGGCGAGATCAAAATGGGCGACAAGGTAAACTTCTGCGTCCCCACCGGCAACTTCGGCGACATTCTGGCAGCCTACTATGCCAAGCGTATGGGTCTGCCCGTGGGCCGGCTGATCTGCGCCTCCAACAAGAACGACGTCCTGACCGACTTCCTGCGCAAGGGCGTGTATGACCGCAACCGGCCCTTCCAC
>SVKT01000091.1 GCA_015068335.1 Oscillospiraceae bacterium
CGGCATCGCGGCGTTCGGCCGCACCGAGGAGGATACGGAGGAACTGTTCGCCGTGCAGCGGGAATTCCTGAATCAGAAATATCCGGGCAGCCGCATTTTCACCCTGACCATTCCGGGCGTGATCGACGTATCGTCCACGCAACTGCGCGAACGGCTGAAAGACGGGGATGGCGCGAAACTGCTGGCTCCGGCGGTGTATGGCTACATTCTTCGCAACGGGCTGTACGGGACGGATGCCGATCTGCGCCATCTCTCCACAGAGCAACTGCGCTGTGCGGCGATGAGTTTTTTGAAGCATAAGCGCATCCCCCACGTGCTGGGAACGGAGCAGGAGGCTGTCCGCCTGGCAGAGCGCTGGGGCGCGGACACGGAAAAGGCCCGCATCGCCGCCCTGCTGCACGACTGCACGAAGAAGTTGAATATGGAAGAACAACTGGTTCTGTGCCGCAAATACGGCATTGAACTGGATGCGTTGGAACAAAAGGCGCTGAAACTGCTGCACGCCAAAACCGGCGCCGCGGTGGCGCGGGACCTGTTCGGCGTTGACGATGAGATTTACAGCGCCATCTACTGGCACACCACGGGGCGTGCCGGAATGACCACCCTGGAAAAGGTCCTCTATCTTGCGGACTATATCGAGCCGACCCGGAACTTCCCCGGCGTGGATGCACTGCGCAGGGCCTGCTATGAGGATCTGGACAAGGGCTTGCTGCTGGGTCTTGAAATGTCTGTTGAGGAAATGACTGCTATGGGAAATCCTGTACATCACGCCACCATCGAGGCACGGGACGCATTGAAAGGATAAGGTTGAGAACAATGCAGAGAGAGAAAAATAAACGCACCGCGGAACGCCGTCCGGTGAGTAAACCGAAAAAGAAGAAGGCCAATCCCCTGAACCGTCAGGAGAAGGAACTGGTTGCCGCCGCAATTGTCCTGTCGGTGGTGCTGGTGGTTATGGTGGGCTATAAGAGCCTGTTTTCCAGACCGGACATTGGAAAGGACAAAACGCCCCAGCATCCCGGCACCGAACAGGGGGAGTCCTCTGGCGGCGCAGAGAGCAGCGGAAGTCTGATCCCCCGTGTGGACGGCGAACGCAAGAGCAAGGACTTTTACACCATCCTCATCCTTGGCAGAGATACCGGCGGCGGCGGAAACACCGACACCATCCTGCTGGCCAGTTACGATGTGACCAACCAGAAGGCCGCTGTGATGTCCATTCCCCGGGATACGATGGTAAACGTGAGTTGGGACGTGAAGAAGATCAATTCCGTCTACAACGCTTACGGCGGCGGTGACAACGGCATCAACGCCGTTCGCCGCGAGGTCTCCCAGTTGGTGGGCTTTGAGCCCGATTTCCAGGTCGTGGTGGAGTGGGACGCTGTGCCGCGGATCGTGGATGCGCTGGGTGGCGTGTATTTCGATGTGCCCTACAATATGGATTACCACGATCCCTTGCAGGATCTGGTCATTGAGCAGACCAAGGGATACCGCCTGCTCACCGGTACGGATGCGATGCAGGTCATCCGCTGGCGAATGAACGACAAGGACAGCCCGTACGGCTATACCAAGATCGGTGACAGCGGCCGTATGAAGTTGCAGCAGGATTTCCTCAAAGCGTTGATCGAACAGGCTATGCAGCCTGCCAATGTTTTGAAGATCGGCGAGATCGTACAGGTATTCAAGGAAAGCGTAAAGACTGACCTTGATCTGTCGGAGATCCTCTGGTTCGGCAAGGCGGCGGTGTCCGGCGGCCTGAAAGTGCGGAATGTGGAGTTCCTCACGATGCCCTATTCTGCCGCGGAGGTTTGGAGCCGAAGTTACAACCAGAAACTGGATTACCTGCTGCCCCGCGCTTATGACCTGCTGACGATGGTCAATGATACCATCAGCCCCTTTGTGGAGCCCTTCGGCCTGGACGATCTGGACATTATGTACGTCAACTATGACGGCAGCGTCAGTTCCACCTCCGGCCACGTGGAAGACGCCCAGGCGGCGCTGCCGCCGGAGATCCCTGTGGTAGAACCCGATCCGGAGATCGGCGGTGAGCAGACGGGTGAGGGCGTCACCGGCGAAACGGAGACCACCGACCCCACGCTGCCCGACATCGGCGGGGAACCGGGAACGACCGAGGAACCGGGTGCGACCGAAGAGCCGGGAACGACCGAGGAACCGCTTCCCGAGACCCAGGATCCGGACGCTCCGGAGGCAGAGGAGGAACCGGAGACCGATACGCCCATTTACCCTGAAAGCGCAGAAATGCCCGATCTGGGATAAAGAAAGGAAAATGATATGACACCGAAAGAACTTGCTATTATCGCAGCCAAGGCACTGGATGAGAAGAAGGGTAAAGAGATCGCCGCCATCGAGATCACGGACCTGACCACACTGGCAGACTATTTCGTGATCGCGTCCGGTTCGTCCAGTACCCAGATCAACGCCCTGTGCGGCGCTGTGGAGAAGGCGATGAAGGAGCAGGCGGGCGAGGATCCCCTCCGCCGGGAAGGCTACCGTGACGGCACGTGGGTGCTTCTGGATTACGGCTGCGTCTGCATCCACGTATTTTCTCAGGAAGCCCGTGCGTTCTATTCTCTGGAACGCCTGTGGCACGACGGCAAACCCCTGGATCTCAGCGGCGTGCTGGTGGAAGAATGATGCAAGAGAACTCCCGCGGAAAGCGCTTCCGTGGGAGTTCTTTTCTGTTTAGAGCGTGCTTGGCGCTGTCTGCGCAGGCAAATGCGCCAAAGCAGGGAAAAAGAGCGATAAAAGCGGGAAAAACCTTGACAAATCAGGGGAATTTCAATAAAATATCTCCTGTTAGCGACTTTGATGGGAAGAAAGCCTGAGCGTCCCGCCCACAGAGAGCCGGCGGTTGGTGTGAGCCGGTGGGGGAGCGGAGGTATACTGGTCCCGGAGTCTTTCGCCTGAACCGTGAGTAGGGCGGAACGGTAGGCACCGTTATTGGCCGGCCTCCTGCGAGGCGTTGAGGGCTGTTCGGGAAACCGGCGGTCGAATCAGGGTGGTAACACGTTTTTGACGTCCCTGAGCCGATGGGCTCAGGGATTTTTATTTCTTGGGCAACAACTTTCATCAAATGAAGGAGAAGCATAATGAAGTACGATTTTACAGCCATTGAAAAGAAGTGGCAGGACAAGTGGCTGACCGAGAAGCCCTATGCTGCCGTTACCGGCGCCGACAAGGAGAAGTTCTTCGGCCTTATTGAGTTCCCGTACCCCTCCGCACAGGGTCTCCACGTGGGCCACGCCCGCCCCTTCACCGCTATGGACGTCATCTGCCGCAAGAAGCGGATGCAGGGCTTCAACGTCCTGTTCCCGATGGGTTACGACGCGTTCGGTCTGCCCACCGAGAACTTCGCCATCAAGAATAAGATCCATCCCGCCAAGGTGACCCACGACAACGTGTCCAACTTCCGCCGTCAGTTGCAGGCTCTGGGCTATTCTTTCGACTGGGACCGCGAGGTGAACACCACCGACCCCAGTTACTACAAGTGGACCCAGTGGATCTTCCTGCAAATGTTCAAGAAGGGTCTGGCCTACAAGGCGTCTATGCCCGTGAACTGGTGCACCAGTTGTAAGATCGTTCTGGCCAACGAGGAAGTGGTGGACGGCGGCTGCGAGCGCTGCGGCGGCGAGGTCATCCGCAAGGAAAAGAGCCAGTGGATGCTGGCCATCACCAAGTACGCCGACCGTCTGATCGACGATCTGGACGAGGTGGACTATATCAACCGCGTCAAGATCCAGCAGAAGAACTGGATCGGCCGCAGCGAGGGTACCGAGGTGGACTTCACCGCCACCAACGGCGACAAACTGACGGTCTACACCACCCGCTGCGACACGCTGTTCGGTGTGACCTATATGGTCATTTCTCCTGAGCATCCCTATTTGGAGCAGTGGAAGGATATCATCACCAACTGGGACGAAGTGCAGGCCTACCGCGACGAGGCTGCCCGCAAGAGCGATTTCGAGCGCGGCGAACTCAACAAGGACAAGACCGGCGTCCGCCTTGCCGGCATTGACGGTATCAACCCCGCCAGCGGCGAAAAGGTGCCTCTGTTCGTGTCTGACTATGTCCTGATGGGCTACGGCACCGGCATCGTTATGGGCGTGCCCGGCCACGACCAGCGCGACTGGGAGTTCGCCACCAAGTTCGGCCTGCCCATCATCGAAGTGGTCGCCGGCGGCGACATCACCAAGGAAGCCTTCACCTTGAAGGACGATACCGGCATTATGGTCAATTCCGGCTTCCTCAACGGCCTGACCGTCAAGGACGCCATCCCCGCGATGAAGAAGTGGGTCACCGAACAGGGCATCGGTCACCCCAAGACCAACTATAAACTGCGCGACTGGGTCTTCTCCCGCCAGCGCTACTGGGGCGAGCCCATTCCTCTGGTCAACTGCGAGAAGTGCGGCTGGGTGGCTCTGCCCGAGGAGCAGTTGCCTCTGCTGCTGCCCGAGGTGGATTCTTACGAAGTCACCGATACCGGCGAAAGCCCTCTGTCCAAGATGACCGACTGGGTCAACACCACCTGCCCCAACTGTGGCGGCGCCGCCCAGCGCGAGACCGATACGATGCCCCAGTGGGCCGGTTCCAGTTGGTACTTCCTGCGCTATATGGACGCCCACAACGACAACGAACTGGTCAGCAAGGAAGCCGAGCAGTACTGGGGTCCCGTGGACTGGTACAACGGCGGTATGGAGCATACCACCCTGCACCTGCTGTACAGCCGCTTCTGGCATAAGTTCCTCTACGACATCGGCGTGGTTTCTACTCCTGAGCCTTACGCCAAGCGCACCTCCCACGGCATGATTTTGGGCGAGGGCGGCATCAAGATGTCCAAGTCCCGTGGCAATGTGGTCAACCCCAATGACGTCATTGACGAGTTTGGCGCCGATACCATGCGCACCTACATCATGTTCATCGGCGACTTCGAGAAGGCTGCCGCCTGGTCTGCCAACGCCGTCAAGGGCTGCAAGCGCTTCCTGGACCGCGTGTGGAACCTGGCCACCGAGCAGGAGCATACCGGCGATGCGTACTCCAAGGCCAACGAGGCCCTGGTCCACAAGACCATCAAAAAGGTGTCCGAGGACATCGAGGCCATGAAGTTCAACACCGCCATCGCCGCCCTGATGGCCCTGGTCAACGAGTTCTATGCCAACGGTGCCAGCCGCGGCGATATGAAGGCTCTGCTGCTGATGCTGTCCCCCTTCGCCCCCCATATGTGCGAGGAGCTGTGGGAGCTGGCCGGCTACGGCGGACAGGTGTGCCTGCAGTCCTGGCCCGAGTACGACGCTTCCAAGACCGTGGCCGACACTGTGCAGATGGCCGTTCAGGTCAGCGGCAAGGTCCGCGCCAACATCATCGTTCCCGCCGATGCCGCCGACGAGGACATCGTGGCCGCCGCCCTGGCGGACGAGAAGGTTGCCAAGCTGGCCGAGGGCATGACCTTGGTCAAGTCCATTGTGGTCAAGGGCAAGCTGGTCAGCCTGATTTTCAAGCCTCAGGCCTGAAAACAGGACGGTTGCGGGAAAATGAGGATGTTTTGAAAAAATTCACAAGTTTCTTGCAAAACCATCCTTGACAAGTGATATTGTTTTGCATATAATAGTTTACTGTTAAAGCCATATCTATGGCCCTTTTATGGAGTTTACTCCTCAACATCGGAGGGAGGGATATACAATGTCGGAAGTCCGTGTTCGTGAAAATGAATCTCTGGAAAGCGCCCTGAAGCGCTTTAAGCGTAGCTGTGCCAAGTCCGGTGTCCTGGCCGAGGTCCGTAAGCGTGAGCATTACGAAAGCCCCAGCGTCAAGCGCCGCAAGAAGTCCGAGGCTGCCCGCAAGAACCGCAAGAAGTTCTACTAAGAACCAAAAACGCGCCGCAACAGTTTGTTGCGGCGCGTTCTTTCGTTCCGGCAGATTTTACGGTTTGCGAAAAAAGCGGCAGGAGTTTTGTCTCCTGCCGTTTTGCACGTTTATTTTGCTTTTTTGATATGCGTGGGGACGAGGGGGCGGTTGGCATAGTGGGAGTCCAAATGATGCTTGGTTCCGAAATATATCGGAAGGGCGCACAGGATACAGGCCAGCCAGCTGATGGGCCACACCAGATACAGGAAGGTCAAATTGGGGAACAGGGGGAAAATGGCGTACACCCAAACGATGCGGAACCCACACATGAACAGCAGGGTGGTTACAGCGGGGTAGGTGGACTTGCCCATACCGCGCAGAGCGCCGCTGAAAATATCGTTGATGCCGCAGAGGAAATAGGTGCTGGAAATGATGATCATCTTCTGCCGGGAATAGTCGATCACCACCGGGTCGCCGGACATGGTGGAGGACAGGGGAACGGCAAAGAAGGCGGACAGCAGA
>SVKT01000092.1 GCA_015068335.1 Oscillospiraceae bacterium
GTTCCTCGCCGCCTTTATCAAGGGCGTGGACGACTATCAGGACTTCCTCCGCGCCACCGTGGCCTCCCCCGGCAACGACCACCGTCTGGGCGCCCAGGAGGCGCCGCCCGCCGTGATCTCCATCTACCTGGGCGACGAACTGAACGCCGTGGTGGAGTCCATCATCAAGGGCACCGAGTACAAGGAGGCCGACAAGCGCACGCTGAAAATCGGCGTGGACGTGCTGCCCCCCATCCCCCAGGACACCACCGACCGCAACCGCACCTCTCCGATGGCCTTCACCGGCAACAAGTTCGAGTTCCGTATGCTGGGCTCCTCCCAGTCCATCTCCGGCCCCAACGTGGCCCTGAACACCATTATGGCCGAGGAACTTGGCCAGTTCGCCGACGAGTTGGAGCAGTCCACCGACTTCCAGGCCGACCTGCACGCCCTCATCAAGCGGGTGTTCACCGACTACCAGCGCATCCTGTTCAACGGCAACGGTTACGACGACGCCTGGATCGCCGAGGCCGAGCGCCGGGGTTTGAGCAATCTGGTCTCCACCGCCGACGCACTGCCGATGTACTTCTCCGAAAAGAATGTGGCGCTGTTCGTCAAGCACGGCATCTACACCCGGGAGGAACTGGAAGCCCGGGCGGAGATCCATATGGAAAACTACACCACCGTTTCCGTCATCGAGGCCCGCACGATGGTGGATATGATCCGCCACGAGATCCTGCCCGCCGTTTCCGACTTTGCCGACCGGCTGTGCCAGCGCGCCTTCCACAAGGAGTCGATGCAGGTGCCCTGCCGCTACGAGACCACCACCGCCAGAGAACTGGGTCGCCTGACCGACGCTCTGGCCAAGGCCTGCGACCGGCTGGAAACCGACCTGTCCGCCATCCCCGGCGACACGATGGAGGCTATGGTCTACTGCCACAACGTGCTGATCCCCGATATGGACGCCGCCCGCGCCACCGCCGACCGGCTGGAAACCATCACCGCGTCGGAAGCCTGGCCCTTCCCCGTGTACAGCGACCTCCTTTTCAGCGTATAAGCCCACACCCCACAGGAAGCGCAGAGCACTCTGCGCTTCCTTTTCTCTGCTTTTTCCGCTTTTTTCACCGTTTCCCATAACTTTCAAGCAGAAAATGTTCTCCGTTTCGTTGAGGCGCGCCGTTGGGTATGGTATACTGCCCGCGGAGGTGTTTCCCTTGCAGAAACGAAGTCATATCCACCTTGCCAGGGCGCTGGCGCACGCCGCCCCCGGCTTTGATCGCCGCCGGCACCGGGCAGCCTTCCTGCTGGGTTCCGTCCAGCCGGACTGCAATCCCCTGACCTATCTGAAAGGCTCGCGGTCCGCAGGGTGTTTTCAGGGGCACAGTTTTGCCGGCGCCCGGCCTTACCTCTTCAACCGGATGGCACATCTCAAACAGCGCCGGCGGTGGTCGCTCCGCCACTACTACACCCTGGGCAAACTGACCCACTACCTTGCCGACGCCTTTACCGCCCCCCACAACTCCGCCTTTTCCGGCGGGCCGGCGGCACACCACCGCTACGAAAGCGAACTGCGCCGCCATCTGACCGCGGCCCTCGCCCACCCGCAATGTATCCTGCCCCCGGTGCGGGGCTGTCCGCTCCCCGCCGCCGCCGTAGACGCCCTCCACCGCCAGTATCTTTCCGGGGAGCCGCACATCCAGCGGGACATCGACTACATCCTCCGCGCCACGGCGCTGCTGATGGCGTCCTGCGCGCCCGCCGCGCCCCAGTTCCCGTCATATAACACACATAGAGGTTGACTGCATTTCCTTAATTTGGGCAAAATGACAGTTCCCATTTATCCCGCAAGGTGTTATTCTTTAATCATCTAAATTCCGAAAGGATCCGTATCGATGAAGTCTGCCGTTCACTCTTTTGCATACCGTTATTTTGGCTTTACCTATTTTTATGGTAAGGCTTATTTCGGTTTGGCTGAAAGCACCCGGGTGTGAGCGTCAGGTTTTGTTGAAACCATTCGTACACGCAGGCCCGCAGCCAGACCGGCTGCGGGCCTTTTATTCTATCTTTTTACACTTTAATGTAACTGTCGGAGGGAACATTTATGATCGTCATTCTGAAACAAAATCCCAATCAGGAGCAACTGAACAGTCTGATCACCTGGTTGCAGGAAAAGGGCATCATCATCCACAGCAGCATCGGCGAGGCGCACACCATCCTGGGTCTGGTGGGCGACACCTCCAAACTGGACATCGATTTGATCGCCGCGCTGGACATCGTGGAGGATGTCAAGCGCGTGCAGGAACCCTACAAAAACGCCAACCGCAAGTTCCACCCCGAGGACACCGTGGTCAAGGTGGGCAACACCCAGATCGGCGGCGGCACCCTGACCATTATGGCAGGCCCCTGCTCCGTGGAGTCCGAGGAACAGGTGGTGGCCATCGCCAAGGCCGTCAAGGCCAGCGGCGCCACGATGCTGCGCGGCGGTGCCTTCAAGCCCCGCACCTCCCCCTACTCCTTCCAGGGTCTGGGCGCGCTGGGTCTGGAATACCTGAAAGTCGCCCGGCAGGAGACCGGCCTGCCCATCGTCACCGAACTGATGGACCTCAGCCAGTTGCCCCTGTTCAAGGACGTGGACGTGATCCAGATCGGCGCACGCAATATGCAGAACTTCGACCTGCTCAAAGCCGTTGGCCATCAGGACAAGCCCGTGATGATCAAGCGCGGTATGTCCGCCACCTATGAGGAGTGGCTGATGAGCGCCGAGTACGTGATGGCCGGCGGCAACGAAAACGTCATCCTCTGCGAGCGCGGCATCCGCACCTTTGAGACCCAGACCCGCAACACGCTGGATCTGGCCGCCATCCCCGTGATGAAGAAACTGACCCACCTGCCCATCATCATCGACCCCAGCCACGCCACCGGCAAGAGTTGGCTGGTGGACCCTCTGGCGATGGGCGCCGTGGCCACCGGCGCCGACGGTTTGCAGATCGAGGTCCACAACGACCCCGCCCGCGCCCTGTGCGACGGCCCCCAGTCCCTGAAACCCGAGGACTTCGACCCCCTGGCAAAGAAACTGCTGAACTTGCACAAAATGATCCGCACGTTGGAGGATTGATACGATGAATATCGGCATTGTCGGTCTGGGCCTTATCGGCGGCTCTATGGCAAAAAGCACCAAGTCCCGCACCGCCCACACCGTCTGGGGCATCGACCTGGACCAGGAAACGATGATGATGGCCCGTATGTGCGGCGCCATCGACGCCCCCCTGACGGAGGATAACCTGCCCCTGTGCGACCTGATCCTGATCGCCATCCGCCCCGGCGCCGCCGTGGAGTGGGTGCGCAAGAACTGCGAACGCATCGCCCCCACCGCCATTGTGGTGGACCTGTGCGGCGTGAAGCGCACGGTGGTGGAGGCCATCACCCCCATCGCGGAGCAGAGCGGCTTCGCCTACATCGGCGGCCACCCGATGGCCGGTCGTGAGATCGGCGGCTTCACCGCCGCTTCCGACAGCCTGTACGTGGGCGCATCGATGATCCTCACTCCGGACAAGCGCACGGATATGCTGCTTTTGGAGACCTTGAAGCACTTCTTCCTGGACATCGGTTTCGCCACGCTCACCTTCTCCGACCCCGAGGAGCACGACCGCATCATCGCCTTCACCTCCCAGTTGGCCCACATCACTTCCAGCGCCTATGTCAAGTCCCCCGAGGCGCAGCGCCGCCGCGGCTTCTCCGCCGGCAGTTTCAAGGATATGACCCGCGTGGCCCGTCTGGACGAGGATATGTGGACGGAACTGTTTCTGGACGACGCGGACTACCTGACGAAAGAACTGGACATCCTCATCGGCCACCTGACCGAATACGCCAACGCCCTGAAAGCCGGCGACGCCGAAGCCCTCCGCGCCCTGCTGAAAGACGGCAGAGAAAAGAAAGCCACGGCGGGCGGAAACTGAGGCTTCGGCAAAGTCCGCACCACTCCGTTTCCGCTTACAGCGAAAACTTCGCTCCGCTTCCTTGCCTCGCCTCTTCCTCCGCAACCGCTTCGCTGGGTTGCGTTCGGAGTGGGACGAGGATGCGGGCGGCAATCCCCCAGGGGAGCATCTCTTGCCCCTGCGGGGCAATTCCCTTTCAGTCCGTTCCTCTTTGTTATACACTATGAATAAGGAGTATCCCTATGGCTAACTCCATCCAAACCATTCAAGTCCATACATCCCCCGCCTATGCGGTTTCCATCGGCGGGGGACTGCTCCATACCTGCGGTCAGCGCCTGAAAGAGGTTCTGACCTCCTGCCACGTTGCCGTCATTACCGACAGCACCGTGGCGCCTTTGTATCTGGACACCGTGTGCGGCAGCCTGCGCAGCGCGGGCTTTGCCGTTTCTTCCTATATCTTCCCCGCCGGAGAGCAGCACAAGCACATCGGCACCTTCGCCGACATTCTGGAATTTCTGGCCGGACAGCGCCTGACCCGCACCGACTGCATCGTCGCCCTGGGCGGCGGCGTGGTGGGCGATATGGCCGGCTTTGCCGCCGCCGCCTATCTGCGGGGCATCCGCTGCGTGCAACTGCCCACCACCCTGCTTTCCGCCGTGGACTCCTCCGTGGGCGGCAAGACCGCCATCGACCTGAAAGCCGGCAAGAATCTGGCCGGTGCCTTCCTGCAACCCGCCGCCGTGCTCTGCGACACGGACTGCCTCGCCTCCCTGCCCGCCGAGGTCTTTGCCGACGGCGCTGCCGAGGCCATCAAGACCGGCGTGCTCTGCGACGAGAGTCTCTTCGCCCTCTTTGAGGACGGCACCCTCACCGCCGCCCCGGCGGAGGTCATCGCCCGGTGCGTGGCCTACAAGGCCGGCGTGGTGGAGCGGGACGAGAAGGAACAAAACGAGCGCCGTCTGCTGAATCTGGGCCACACCGTGGGCCACGCCATTGAGAAGTGCAGCGGCTACGCCATCCCCCACGGACACGCCGTGGCGGCAGGCCTTGCCATCATCGCCCGCAGCGCGGAAACACTGGGCTGGACCGACGAGCCCGTTGCGGCCCGCATCGCCGCCTGCCTTACCAAAAACGGTCTGCCCACCTCCACCGATTATTCCGCGCAAGACCTCGCCCACGCCGCCTCCGCCGACAAAAAGCGCGCGGGCAGCGACATCACACTGGTCATCCCCCGAAAAATCGGCTGCTGCGAACTGAAAAAGGTGCCGGTGGCGGAACTGCTGCCCATCATCGCCGCGGGATTGGAGGGCTGATATGGACATCCGCATCACACCCCACGCCCTTTCCGGCGCGGTGACGCCGCCGTCCAGCAAATCGATGGGACACCGGGTCGTTCTGGCCCAGATGCTCTCCCAAAATCCCGGCGCCATCCTCCGTCTGGACGATTCCAAAGACATTCAGGCCACCCGCCGCTGCGTGGCGGCGCTGAAAGCCCCGCCTGCCGACGGCTCGCTGCCCCTGCTGGACTGCGGCGAGTCCGGCTCCACCCTCCGGTTTCTCATCCCCATCGCGCTGGCATCAGCCGGCGGCGGCATCTTCACCGGACAGGGGCGGCTGATGGAGCGCCCCCAGCAGCCCTACTTCGACATCTTTGCGGAAAAGGGCATCTTTTATGAACAGGCAGGCGGCACGCTGACCGTCCGTGGACGGCTCGCCCCCGGCGTCTACCGTCTGCCCGGCAACGTGTCCAGCCAGTTCGTCACCGGCCTGCTCTACGCCCTGCCGCTTCTTAACGGCAACTCCGAGATCGTGATGACCTCGCCGCTGGAATCCCGGGGCTACGTGGATATGACGCTGGACACCCTGCGGCAGTTCGGCATCCGGGTGGAACACGAGGACTACGCCCGCTTCCGCGTCGGCGGCGTAGCCGCATGCGCAATGCACGATCTCAGCCTCACCTGCTTCGGCGAGCGCCATGAATTCGGTTGTAACTTTCCCGCCGATCTGACCGGAATCCGCTTCGACGGCACGCCACTTCAGATGCATGCGGTCGCACATGCGTGCATAGGCTCCGCTGGTCTCGTCATACGTCTTCTGCAGAGATTCCTGCGTAGCATGGAAGCTATAGCCGTCCTTCATCAGGAATTCGCGGCTTCGCATGAGCCCGAAGCGCGGACGGATCTCGTCGCGGAACTTCACCTGCGTCTGATACAGATACACAGGCAGCTGCTTATACGAGCGCAATTCATTGCGCACGATGGAGGTGATGAGCTCCTCATGCGTAGGCCCGAGGCAGTATTCGACGTCATGGCGGTCCTTCATGCGGGC
>SVKT01000093.1 GCA_015068335.1 Oscillospiraceae bacterium
TCCCCGAGGGCAA
Organism: Oscillospiraceae bacterium; assembly: GCA_015068335.1. Taxonomy (GTDB): domain Bacteria; phylum Bacillota; class Clostridia; order Oscillospirales; family Oscillospiraceae; genus Oscillibacter. The sequence continues at coordinate 14 of SVKT01000093.1, forward strand.
GTATACGCTGCGCGCCAAGATCGATCTGGCCAGCGGCAACTTCAATATGCGGGACCCGGTCATCTACCGCATCCGTTACATCGAGCATCACCGTCAGGGCACCAAGTGGTGCATCTTCCCCATGTACGACTTCGCACATCCCATTCAGGATGCGCTGGAGGGGATTACCCATTCTCTGTGCTCTCTGGAGTATGAGGCACACCGCCCCCTCTATAACTGGGTCATCGAGAATACCGATGTGCCCAGCCGTCCCCGCCAGATCGAGTTTGCACGTCTTGGCATCAACTATACCGTTATGAGCAAGCGCAAACTCCGCCGTCTGGTGGAGGAGGGGCGCGTCTCCGGTTGGGACGATCCTCGTATGCCCACCCTGTGCGGCCTGCGCCGCCGCGGCTATACCGCCAAATCCATTCGCAACTTCTGCGAGCGCATCGGCGTGTCCAAGGCCGACTCCACTGTGGATTACGGATTCTTGGAGCACTGCCTGCGCGAGGATCTGAACGAGACTGCCGAGCGCGTTATGGGCGTTCTGCATCCCATCAAACTGACCATCACCAACTATCCCGAGGGGCAGAGCGAGACCGTAACCGTGGAGAACAACCCCGTGGATCCCGCCTCTGGCACCCGTGAGGTCACCTTCTCCCGCGATCTCTGGATCGAGGCAGACGACTTCCTGGAAGTCCCCGTGCCCAAGTATAAGCGTCTGTTCCCCGGCGGTCCCGAGTGCCGCCTGAAAGGCGCCTATCTCATCACCTGCACCGGCTGCGTGAAGGATGAGAACGGCAACATCACCGAAGTCCTGTGCGAGTACGATCCCGACAGCCGCGGCGGCGATCCCGCTGACGGCCGCAAGGTCAAGGGTGCCACCATCCATTGGGTGGATGCCGCTACCGCCGTGGATGCGGAGGTTCGCCTGTACGACTATCTGTTCACCGACGCCGATCCCGACGGTGCGGACAAGGACTTTATCGACTGCCTGAACCCCGCTTCTCTGGAAACCCTCACCGGCTGCAAGGTGGAGGCCGGCCTCCGCAAGGAGGTGCAAGCCTACGAGCAGACGGAGAAGCAGGGCAAGACGGCTCCGTCCTTCCAGTTTATGCGTCTGGGCTATTTCTGCTTTGACAGCAAGGATTCCACCCCTGACCGTATGGTGTTCAACCGCAGCGTGTCCCTGAAAGACAGTTTCAAGAAATAAAAAGAAGAACGGCATCGTCTGATGCCGTTCTTTTTTGCGCGTTACAGTTCGATCTTTTGATCCAAGCGACAGAATGTGAATGTTCCGCTGCCCAGCAGCGTACCGTTCTGGTCGGTGACACGGACATCGAACACACAGATGGTCTTTCCGCTTTTTATTTCCTGCGCTTCGGCGGAGATCCGGTCTCCCGGATCGGCAGAACGGAAGAAATTGTAATTGGCGTTGACGGTGACCGCCATATAACCGCAGGTGGCCATAGCCGTTCCGGCAGCGTGATCCGCCAGCGTGAAATAGACGCCTCCGTGGGCCCGGCCGATGGGGTTCAGATCCTCCTCGCCGATGGTTTTGCCAACACGGCTGTATCCGGGACGGATCTCCTCCACAGCGATCCCCATCTTTTCGGTAAAGCGACTGCAATTCTGGCGAAAGGCTTTCAGTTTTTCTAGATCCATACGGAACGCTCCTTTTTTGTAATGCTTCCATTGTACGCTCTCCCGGTAAAAAGGTCAATTCCGTAGTCCGACCGCGCATTAAGATTCTTTTCAGGAACATTCTGTAAACTATAACATCATCTTTGAAAAGGAGGCAAAACCTATGAAGCGCTTATTTTCTGCGCTGCTGGCATTGACCCTTTTTGCCGCAGTGCTTTCAGGCTGCGGAGAACACAGCGGAGATGCCGGGATGGAAGATCCTTCGAAAACACCTTCCGGCGAAGAGGGGATCGAAGCGACCTCGGTCGACAAGGTCTGGAACGGCGCGGCCGTCATTGTGCTTTCGGACGCGCAGGTAACCGTTGACGGAACCGCCGCAGGTACCGATCCCGGCGAGGCCGTTTACACGGCCAACGACATCGTTTATTACGAGACGGGCAAAGATTTTACCTACGGGGAAGGAACGGAGAACGACACCCATACACAAGCAGAAGCCGACGAGCACACCGTGGTGCATATCACACAGCCCGGCACCTACGTTCTGGAAGGCGCTCTCTCTACTGGACAGATCGCCGTTGACCTGGGCAAGGAGGCAACGGACGATCCCGATGCCGTAGTCACCCTGATTCTCAACGGTGTGGACATTACCTGCACGGTCGCGCCCGGCGTGATCTTCTACAATGTGTACGAATGCGGCAAAGCAGACGAGGAAACCGCGATCAAAGACGTGGACACTTCTGCCGCAGGGGCCAACGTCATCATCGCCGACGGCAGTTGCAATATCGTCAGAGGCTCTTATGTCGCCCGCATCTATAAGCCAGAAAGCGTCGTGCTTTCTACGGACGGCAGGGAAGTGGAGGATGCAAAGAAACTGCACAAATATGACGCTGCTTTCTATTCCAAAAAGACTATGAATGTGAACGGCGAGACCGAAAACAGCGGCAGACTCTACATTTACGCAGAAAACGAAGGTCTGGACAGTGAACTACACCTGACCATCAACGGCGGGCGCATTTATATCCAGTCCGGCAACGATGGCATCAATACCAACGAGGACTATGTTTCCGTTACTACGGTCAACGGCGGGCTGCTGGATATCGTTGTCACCGGAACCACCGGCGAGGGCGACGGCATCGACTCCAACGGCTGGCTTGTCATCAACGGCGGCACGGTCAGGGCTGCGGCCTATGGCAACAGTATGGACTCCGGCATCGACTCCGATATGGGCATCCACATCAACGGCGGCACAGTGACGGCCACGGGCAATATGCTGGGTCGTCTGGAAGCCGGGGGGCAGAACTATGCTGTATTTCAGTTCGCGCAAAGGCAAACTGGCGGGGTGGAATATATACTGAAAAACGAAGCCGGCGAAACCGTGTGCAGTTGGACACCCGCCAATGATTTCTCCTGTCTGGTGTTCTCCGGCAGTAATCTGGCAGCCGGAAACTACACTCTGTGGTGCGGCGAGAGCCAGATGGTGGGGAGTACCGGTGGTTTCGGCGGTATGCAGATGCCCGGTTCTTTCCCCAGCGGCACACAGAAGCCTGGTGAGGGGGAATGGGAAGATTTTGATCTCTCCGACCTGCCCTGGACACCTGTGGACGGGCAGCGTCCGGAGCGTGGCGATGCACCGCCTGACGGGAAATTGCCTGAAAGAATGCAGCCTCCTCAATGGAATCAGGGCAATGCCGGCAATCTGCCCATCGATCCTTCCCAGATGTCGCCTCCTGACGACGCACAGGGCGGAGGACGCGGCCCCGGTATGGACGGCGGCTTTGGAACCCCGACCGACAACACAGAATTGAGCGAGATCTTCGTGATCCCGGTCGGCGGTGTTACGTTCGGCAACGTACAACTAAAACCCGCATAAACCGTAAAGGAGGCTCTTTTGAGCCTCCTTTTTGTCAGATATTCCGTTTGATGGTGTTGATGGCGCCTTTTTCCAGTCTGGAAACCTGGGCCTGGGAGATACCCACCTCGGCGGAGACCTCCATCTGCGTTTTTCCCTCGTAAAACCGCAGGGAGAGGATGCGCCGCTCCCGCTCGTCCAGCCGTTCCAGCGCGTCTTTCAGAGCGATGCGGTCTGTCCAGAGTTCATCGGTGTTTTTCCTGTCGCTGACCTGATCCATCACACAGATGGCATCCCCGCCGTCAGAGTACACAGGTTCGTAAAGAGAAACGGGGTCTACGATGGCATCCATAGCAAAGACCACTTCCTCCCGTGGGATATCCAGTTCTTTGGCGATCTGCTCCAAAGACGGTTCCCGCTGCGTTTCGGCAAGAATGCGGTCCCGCACCTGCAAAACACGATACGCGGTATCCCGCATACTGCGGGACACGCGGATGGCGCTGTTGTCCCGGAGATAGCGCCGGATCTCGCCGATGATCATCGGCACACCATAGGTGGAAAACCGCACAGGCTGGTTGATGTCAAAGTTATCGATGGCCTTGATCAGCCCCACACATCCCACCTGAAACAGGTCGTCCACCTGCTCTCCGCGGCCGGAAAACCGCTGGATCACAGAGAGCACCAGACGCAGATTTCCCTCGATCAACTGCGTTCTGGCGTCCTGATCGCCCTCCTTCGTTCGGCGCAGAAGTTCCATCGTTTCATCGTTTTTCAGCACCTTCAATTTTGTGGTATTTACCCCTGCGATCTCGACTTTTCCAACCATAAAAAGCCGCCCTCCTGCTTCCTCAGCCTTGTGAGAGAAGTATGGACGAAGGGGGATTTTCCTATACCGGAACCTTTTGTCGCTTTCTGAAAGGGAAGTGGGGGTGATAGGACATCGCTGCCTTTGCATAGGCTTTTTGCGGGAGGGATGTGTGATGCAGTGCAGGATCCGCGATTTACGCTGCAAGGAAGTCATCAATATCTGCGACGGCTGCCGCCTCGGCCTGGTTTCGGATGTGGATGTCCGGATCCCGGAAGGGCAGGTCGTGGCCATTGTCGTCAGCGGCCCCTGCCGGTTTTTCGGGCTGTTTGGCAGGGGGGAGGAGTACTACATTCCCTGGGAGTGCATCCAGCGCATCGGGGATGATATCATCCTCATCGACAAGCCGTTTCAGCGGCGGGAGCCGGTTTTGGAGCATAAACGGAGACGGAAATTCTAAATCAGATAGAAATACGGAAAGACCTCCTGATTTTCAGGAGATTTTTCCGTATTTTTGCTTATTTTTTAGGAAAAAATGCTTGCAATCCCGTTCGGTGTTGTGGTATTATATTTCAGCATTCCGCACGGTGTGTCGACTTCCTGTCTGTGCCATACAGGTTGGCAGGGGGGATGAAGCCGCCGGAGGTAAAAACTAAATTTGATTTGGAGGAACACACAACAATGGCATCTAACGTCGTATCTATGAAAGCCCTGCTGGAAGCAGGCGTCCACTTCGGTCACCAGACCCGTCGCTGGAACCCCAAGATGGCTCCCTACATTTACACCGAGCGCAACGGTATCTATATCGTTGACTTGCAGAAGACCGTCCGCAAACTGGAAGAGGCTTACAGTTTCGTTCGCGAAGTGGCTCAGAACGGTCAGTCCATCCTGTTCGTCGGCACCAAGAAGCAGGCTCAGGAAGCCATCAAGGAAGAGGCTCTGCGCTGCGGTCAGTACTATGTCAACGCTCGTTGGCTGGGCGGTATGATGACCAACTTCAAGACTATGCGTACCCGCGTGGATCGTCTGAACCAGTTGAAGACTATGCAGGCTGACGGTACCTTCGATATGCTGCCCAAGAAGGAAGTTATGAAGCACCTGGGCGAGATCGAAAAGTTGGAGAAGTACCTGGGCGGCGTGAAGGATATGAAGACCCTGCCCGGCGCTCTGTTCATCGTTGACACCCGCAAGGAGCGCAACGCCATCGCCGAGGCTCACAAACTGGGTATCCCCGTTGTGGCCATCGCCGATACCAACTGCGATCCCGACGAGATCGATTATGTCATCCCCGGCAACGACGACGCTATCCGCGCCATCAAACTGATCTCCTCTGTTATGGCCAACGCCGTTCTGGAAGGCAAGCAGGGCGAGCAGATCGAGGCCGTCGAAGAGAAGGCCGAGGACGCCGAGTAATTAACCCATCAAGCGCTCCGTGCGCTTTTGATATCAATTTATTTGGAGGATATTAAAATGGCTTTTACCGCAGCTGATGTTAAGAACCTGCGCGAAATGACCGGCGTGGGTATGATGGATTGCAAGAAAGCTCTGGCCGAGGCCGATGGCAACATCGACAAGGCCATCGAGTATCTGCGTGAAAAGGGTCTGGCCGCTTCCGCAAAGAAGGCCGGCCGTATCGCCGCCGAAGGTATGGCTTACGCCGCCGTCATCGACGGTGTTGGTGTTGTGGTCGAGGTCAACGCCGAGACCGACTTCGTCGGCAAGAACGAGAAGTTCGTCGACTTCGTCAAGGGCGTTGCCGCTGTCGTCGCCAAGGAGAATCCCGCTGATCTGGACGCCCTGATGGCTGCCAAGTATAACGACACCCTGACTGTTGAGCAGCAGCAGCAGGAGATGGTTCTCGTCATCGGCGAGAACATCAAGGTTCGCCGCTTTGCCCGCTTTGC
>SVKT01000094.1 GCA_015068335.1 Oscillospiraceae bacterium
TGGTGCGCCGCACCTATGACTTCGCCTATCCCGGCGTGGTGGCCATCTACCTCACCGGCGCACCCAAGAGCGGCGTGGGCCCTCACGATGTGGCGCTGTCCATCGTGGGCGCCGTCTACAAAAACGGCTACGTGAAGAACAAGGTGATGGAATTCGTCGGTCCCGGCGTCGCCTCCCTGCCCATCGAGTACCGCAACGCCGTGGACGTGATGACCACCGAGACCACCTGTTGGAGTTCCATCTGGGTCACCGACGAGGAGACGCAGCGCTACTTCGTCAAGCACGGCCGTCCCGCCGCCTACAAGGAACTGAAACCCGCCGACGTGGCCTATTACGACGGCTGCGTGTACGTGGATCTCTCCACCGTGGAGTGCACCATCGCGATGCCGATGCACCCCTCCAACATCTTCACCATCCACGAATTGCAGGCCAACGCCGCCGATATCCTCAACGAGGTGGAGCGCGAGGCCAACCGTCAGATCCGCGGCGCAAAGATGGAACTGGTGAGTAAACTGCGTGACGGCAGCATCTGGGTGGATCAGGGTGAGATCGCCGGCTGCTCCGGCGGCACCTTCGACAACATCTGCGCTGCGGCGGACATCCTGCGGGGCAAGAGTTGCGGCAACGGCGCCTTCACCCTCAGCATCTATCCCGGCAGTATGCCCGCCTATGCGGAACTGGTGAAAAACGGCCGTATGGCCGACCTGGTCTCCGCCGGCGTCATTATGCGCGAGTGCTTCTGCGGCCCCTGCTTCGGCGCGGGCGACTGCCCCGCCAACGGCGAACTGTCCATCCGCCACACCACCCGCAACTTCCCCAACCGCGAGGGTTCCAGACCCGGCGAGGGGCAGATGAGCGCCGTGGCCCTGATGGACGCCCGCTCCATCGCCGCCACCGCCGCCAACGGCGGCCGGCTCACCGCCGCATCCGATCTGGACGTAGTCTACACCAACCCCGAATACCACTACGACGGCGGCATCTACGAAAAGCGCATCTACAACGGCTGGGGCCATCCCGAGCCAGAAGCCGAACTGCGTTTCGGCCCCAACATCAAGGACTGGCCCGAAATGCCCGCCCTGAGCGACGACCTGCTGGTCAAGGTCTGCTCCTACATCACCGACCCCGTCACCACCACCGACGAACTGATCCCCTCCGGCGAGACTTCCAGTTACCGCTCCAACCCCGAGCGTCTTAGCGAGTTCACCCTCTCCCGCCGGGATCCCCAGTACGTGGGCCGCAGCAAGGTCTTGCGTCAGGCCGAGCGCGACCGCGAGGCCGGCAAGGACCTCCCCGCGGAGATCTGCGCCGTCTATGCCGCGCTGGAAAAGGCGGGTGTCGCCTGCGACGCGGCAAACACCGTGGTGGGCTCCACCATCTTCGCCAATATGCCCGGCGACGGCTCTGCCCGCGAGCAGGCCGCTTCCTGCCAGCGCGTTGTGGGCGCCGCGGCAAACCTTGCCCGGCAGTACGCCACCAAGCGCTACCGCTCTAACTGCATCAACTGGGGTATGACCCCCTTCCTGGTGGAAAACCCCGAACTCTTTGAACTGGGCGACTACATCTTCTTCCCCGGCATCCGCAGCGGTATCCTGAACGGCGCAGAGCAGTTTGCCGCCTACGCCGTGAAGGCCGACGGCACCGTGACGCGGTTCGACGTCACCACCGGCGCCCTGACCGCCCCTGAGCGCCAGACCCTGGCCGACGGCTGCCTCATCAACTACTACCGCAACCACAGCAACTGAATCCACGCATAAAGAACCGGCGGGCCAATTCGGCCCGCCGGTCTTTTCTTATAACAGCCTTTCCATATCCGCCGGGATGGGGGCGGTCAGGCGCAGCAGTTCGCCTGTCACGGGATGCACCAGTTCCAGCGCGCAGGAGTGCAGCGCCGGGCGGGGGATCAGTTCCACATCCTCCGTGCCGTACAGCCAGTCGCCGGCCAGCGGACAGCCCAGATGCGCCATATGCACGCGCAGTTGGTGGGTGCGTCCCGTTTCCGGAACAAGTTTCAAAAGACTCATCCCATCCATACGCCGCAGCACCTCGTAATGAGACACGGCGGGTACGCCGTCCGGACGCACCGTCCGGGCCACCACGGAACCCTCCGCCCGCCCGATGGGGGCGTCAACGGTTCCTTTCAGCGCAGGCGGACAGCCGATGCAGACCGCCCGGTACTCCCGGCGAAACCGGGTCGTGTGCAGGCTGCGGCGCAGCAGGTCGTGGACGTAGCCGCTCTTGGCCACCACCATCAGCCCGGTGGTGCCCTTGTCCAGCCGATTCACCGGGTGGAACAGGAAGTCCGTGCCCCGCTCCCAGGCCAGCGCCCCCGCCACGGTGGGCGTGTCCGGGAGGAAATTGGAGGCGTGGGCGGTCATCCCCGCCGGCTTGTTGGCCACCAGCAGATGCCCGTCCTCCCAGACGATGGGCAGCGGCCAGTTGCCGGGCATCACCTCCGCTTTGGGCGGGCGGCTGTCCCCGGTTTTGACGGTCAGCACATCGCCGGCGGACACGGGATCCACCGTTCTGGCGTGCTGTCCGTTGAGCAGGATGCCGTTTTCCATCCGGACCAGCCGGGAAATGGCGTGGGAGGAAAAATGCAGTTTTGCACGCAGAATATGGCGGACGGTGCTGCCCGCTTCCTCCTGCGCAATGACTTTTGAAATGGTCTCCATCTTTTATCACCACCGTTACCATACCACAAAAATACGCTTTTGCCTAGCCAAACCGGCGCCGCCGTGTTAGAATGGCTTTGATTTGCAGGCAAGGAGGCTTCTTATGCTCTTATCCGCGGAACATCTCTCCATCAACTTCGGCAGCCGCCAGTTGCTGGACGATGTGAATTTCTATCTGAACGAAGGGGACAAAACCGGCATCATCGGCATCAACGGCACGGGAAAATCCACCTTCTTAAAAGTGCTGGCCGGCATTGTGGAGGCGGATGGCGGCACCATCGCCCGCAACCCCAACGTGCAGGTGAGCATCCTCGCCCAGAACCCCGATATGGATGACAATGCCACGGTGCTGGAACAGGTCTTCCTCCACTTCCCGGAGGACTTCCGGACTCTGAACGAATACGAGGCCAAGTCTATGCTGAACCGGCTGGGCATCACGGACCACGAGCAGAAAGTCGGCACCCTCTCCGGCGGCCAGCGCAAGCGCGTGGCGCTGGCGGCGGCGCTGATCCACCCGGCGGACGTGCTGATCCTGGACGAGCCCACCAACCATCTGGACGCGGAAATGACCGCCTGGCTGGAAGACTGGCTGCGCCGCTTCCGGGGCGGACTGGTGATGGTTACCCACGACCGCTATTTCCTGGAACGGGTGTGCAACCACATCACCGAACTCTCCCGGGGCAAACTGTATCACTACGAGGCCAACTACTCCAAGTATCTGGAATTGAAGGAGCAGCGTATGGCGATGGCCGAGGCCAGCGAGCGCAAGCGCCAGTCCATCCTCCGGGTGGAGCGGGAATGGATTATGCGGGGCTGCCGGGCGCGCAGCACGAAAAGCCGCGACCGCATCGAGCGCTACCACGACCTTTTGAATCAGGACGCTCCGGAGGCCGACGAGTCCGTCCAGATGGCGGCGGCTTCCAGTCGGCTGGGCAGGAAACTCATCGAGTTGCAGGGGGTCTCCAAGGCCTTTGCCGGCCGCACCATCATCCAAAACTTCTCCTACACCCTGCTGCGCAGCGACCGCATCGGCATCGTGGGCAAAAACGGCGCGGGCAAGTCCACTCTGCTCCATATGATCGCCGGAGAACTGGCACCGGACGCCGGTTTTGTTGATATTGGAACCACTGTAAAGGTTGGTCACTTTTCACAAGAAGGCCGGGAACTGGACCTGAACCAGCGGGTCTACGACTTCATCCACAGCATTGCAGACGAGGTCCGCACCGACGAGGGCACCTTCTCCGCCAACCAGATGATGGAGCGCTTCCTCTTCCCCGGCGACTTGCAGTCCCTCCCCATCGGGCGGCTCTCCGGCGGTGAGCGGCGGCGGCTGTATCTGCTGTCCATCCTGATGGAGGCGCCCAACATCCTCCTGCTGGACGAGCCCACCAACGATCTGGACATTATGACCCTCTCCATTCTGGAAGACTATCTGCAAGGCTTCCCCGGCCCGATCCTCACCGTGTCCCACGACCGCTTCTTCCTGGACAAACTGGCGGACTCCATTTTTGAAGTGCGCAACGGCGAAGTGCTGCGCTATACCGGCAACTGGTCAGACTGGGCAGCAAAACGCGCGGAGGAGGCCGCCCCCGCGAAGGAAGCGGCGCCAAAGGCAGCCCCGGCGGAGCGCCCCCGGGAGCGGAAACTGAAATTCTCCTACAAGGAGGAACGGGAGTTCGCCACCATCGACGAGGACATTGCCGCTCTGGAAGCGCAGATCGCAGACTGCCAGGCTGCGCAGGGGCTCTGCGGCAGCGACTATATGAAACTGCAAACGTTGCAGGAGCAGCAAGCCCAACTGGAAGCAGCGCTGGAAGAAAAGACCGAGCGCTGGATCTACCTGAACGAACTGAAAGAGAAAATCGACGCACAGTCTACCTGACAACTCCATCCCCACCCCGGCGCCGGATCCGGCGCCGGGGTTTCTTCGCGTTGTACGCGGACAGTAAATCGTTTACGTAGTTTTTGTTTTTACACTGCGGACATTTCGTTTTTTCTCCCTTTTTTTGCGCTTTTTCTGATTTTTTTGAAAAAAACGCTTTCCTTTTTGAACATTACCCGCTATAATGGGCAAGTCTGCGCTCCGGACAGATGTCCGTTTCCGGCAGACACACAGGATTTATATCGAAAGGAAGATCGTTTTGAATTTGTTGCAGAAATGGAACCGGATCAGTCTGGTAAAAAGAATCATCGTGGGTCTCATTATCGGCGCCGCTCTGGGCGCTGTGATCCCCGCCTTTACCGTCATCGGCGTGCTGGGCGAACTGTTCGTGGGTGCGTTGAAGGCTCTGGCCCCCCTGCTGGTGTTCTTCATCGTGATGCAGGCCCTTGCCAGCCGCAAGAGCGGCAGCGGCAGCAATATGAAGACCGTGGTGATCCTCTACCTGCTGGGCACCTTCTTCGCCGCCCTGTGCGCGGTGGTGGCCAGTTTCCTGTTCCCCTCCACCCTGCTGCTGGCAGAAGGCGCCTCCAACGCTGCCCCCGGCGGCATCGGCGAGGTGCTGAAAAACCTGCTGACCAGCGCCGTCAGCAACCCTGTGGCCTCCATCGCAAACGCCAACTACATCGGCGTGCTGCTCTGGGCCGTGGTGCTGGGGCTGGCGCTGCAAAGCGCGTCCGAGCAGACGAAACTGGTGCTCGCCAACATCTCCGACGCCCTGTCCACCGCCATCCGCTGGGTCATCAACTGCGCGCCCTTCGGCATTATGGGCCTGGTGTTCACCACCGTTTCCACCACCGGCTTCGCCGCCTTTGCCACTTACGGCCGTCTGATTTTGGTGCTGGTTGGCTGTATGCTCTTTGTGGCCCTGGTGGTCAACCCCCTGATGGTGTTCGTCTGCCTGCGCAGCAATCCCTTCCCTCTGGTGCTGCGCTGCCTGAAAGAGTCCGGCGTGATGGCCTTCTTCACCCGCTCCTCCGCCGCCAACATCCCCGTGAATATGAAGTTGTGTGAGGATCTGGGTCTGGATCGAAACAAGTACTCCGTGTCCATTCCTCTGGGCGCCACCGTCAATATGGCCGGCGCCGCCATCACCATCTCCGTTCTGACCCTGTCTGCCGCCCATACCCTGGGCGTCTCCGTGGATTTTCCCACTGCCCTCCTGTTGAGCCTGGTGGCCACCGTGTCTGCCTGCGGCGCCTCCGGCGTGGCCGGCGGCTCTCTGCTGCTGATCCCTCTGGCTTGCAGTATGTTCGGCATCTCCAACGACGCGGCGATGCAGGTGGTGGGCATCGGCTTCATCATCGGCGTCATCCAGGACTCCTGCGAGACCGCGCTGAACTCCTCCTCCGACGTGCTGTTTACCGCCACCGCGGAATTCTATGCCCGTCGTAAGGCCGCCAAAAAGTAACTCACACCACAAAAAAGAACCACGGCTTTTGGCGGGGCTTCGTAAAACAGTTATTTTGAAAAATGCTTGAAAACGACTGTTTTCAAGGGACGGCGTGACTTCGGTCACGCCGTTTCCTTTTTCGCAAGTTCTTCCAAAGGGATAAAGCCGATGCCGT
>SVKT01000095.1 GCA_015068335.1 Oscillospiraceae bacterium
TACGGCGCCTTCCGCGAGATCACGCTGTCCGCCTCCTGTCCCGCCGCCAACGATCTGCTGCTGGGCAGCACGGCGCCGCTGGGTTTCGTGGAGTGGGAAACGGACGAGCCGGGCGAGGAGGCGGACGAATGGCTCGCCTTTCTGCTGCCCATCCGGGAGCGGATGCTGGCGCTTCTGGCAGACCGGACGGCGCCGCTGGATCGGCGTCTGGCGGCGCTGCTGACCTATGCCGCGGCGGCGCAGGAAGTGCTGGACGACGAGCGGATGGAGGAGTTGGAGCGTCTGCTTGTTCCGGCGGCGGAGGGCGGCGTCGTGCTGCCCGGGGCGGCGTGGGACGCCCTGGCGGCGCTGGAAGTGCTGGAAGGGGACTGGCCTGACCTGCTCTCCCGGGCAAAGACTGCCGCGCCGGCAGGGGAGGAGGCGCTGCTGGAACGCATCGCCGTGTATTTCGCCTTCCGCTACCTGCTCAAAGCCGTCAACGACGGCGATTTGCTGAGCCGTGCGCAGTTCGTGGTGCTGTCCGTCTGCGCGGCGGCGCGTCTGGCGGGGGTGTGCGGACTTGGCGAGGCGCTGCGGCGATTCAGTTGCGAGATCGAGCACAGCGACGAAAACGTGGAGCGCCTGCTGGAACAGTTCCGGCAAGAGCCGGCGCTGTGGCCGGAGGCGTTTTTGGACAGAGCGTAAATGATGAGGCGGCGTTCCGCGGGGCATCCCTTGCGGAACGCCGCCTTTTGTGCGGCTTTCCTGATTTTGGCGGAATGGTTTGTGCAAAAAGTCAAAATGCACAAAAAGTATTGACAAGGCGGCTTGTGTGTTGTATATTATAGATACAGAAAGGGAGAGCCAAGCGGAGCAAGTCCCACATCTGTACCGTTCGGAACAGCGACCCCAAACGGAAAGCCAAATACGAAACAGACCTCACTATGATGAGCCGCACGAGCAAGCCTCGGCAATGACCGAAGCAAATGTCTGCGTGTATCTGTTGTTTCAGGGATTGGAGTTCCAAAGCGTTTATCTCAGGCGATCAGACTTTATCCCCGGCACCCGAACGGAAATCAAAGAAGTATGAGGTACGGTCCAATGAACAATCCAATCGAAGGGTAAGCCCCCCATTCGCCGACGGAGCGGATGGGGGGAAATGCTTTTTCCGGGGGAAAAAGTGTTTCCGCACATCCGCAGGGCTGGCGCGAGAAGCCGGCTGCGCCCGTTTCGAATGGGACGCGGCGGAAGACAAAAAAAGAGCAGCCAGGCGGACACGAAGTCCCAGAGCAAAAACTCTATCAAGGCTGCCACGATCAGTATAACCGGTTTGCTGACGATTGTCAAAGAAATGCACCAAAGTATCCTGTCTGGTGATGTGTTGGCACATTTTGGGGAGGAGCGCGACCCGAACGGGGATTACGCCGGAAATGTGGATGCGGATTCTCCGCAGAAATCCAAAGAGTTGCTGCGTGAAATTGAAAAATTGTCACCGGAGCAGACGGAGCATATTTTGCTGGTCGTGAGAGACCTGGCCCGGCGGTAATGGCGCAGCGGTTTGTCTTTCGGGCATAAGAAAACAGGGATGGGCGTTTGCCCATCCCTGTTGTTTGTTTTGTTCGGTTGTGATTACTGTGCCTTATCGACGGAGTTCATATAGCAGGCCAGTTCCACCATCTTGTTGGCGTAGCCGTTTTCGTTGTCGTACCAGGACACGACCTTCACGAAGTGGTCGTTCAGGGCGATGCCGGCGTCGGCGTCGAAGATGGAGGTGCGGGAATCGCCGATGAAGTCGGAGGAAACGACCTGCTCGTCGGTGTAGCCCAGAACGCCCTTCAACTCGCCCTCGGAGGCGGCCTTCATCGCGGCGCAGATCTCCTCGTAGGTGGCGGGCTTTTCCAGTCTCACGGTCAGGTCCACCACGGACACGTCCAGAGTGGGCACGCGCATAGACATACCGGTCAGTTTGCCGTTGAGTTCGGGGATGACCTTGCCCACGGCCTTGGCGGCGCCGGTGGAGGAGGGGATGATGTTGGCGGTAGCCGCGCGGCCGCCGCGCCAGTCCTTCATAGAAGCGCCGTCCAGCAGTTTCTGGGTGGGGGTGACGGAGTGCACGGTGGTCATCAGGCCTTCCACGATGCCCCAGTTGTCATTGAGCACCTTGGCGATGGGGGACAGGCAGTTGGTGGTGCAGGAGGCGTTGGACACGAAGGTCATATCGGGGGTGTACTTGTGGTTGTTCACGCCCATAACGAACATCGGGGTGTCGTCCTTGGAGGGGGCGCCCATAATGACGTGCTTGGCGCCGGCGTCGATGTGACCCTGGCACTTCTCCTTGGTCAGGTGCTGGCCGGTGCACTCGAAGATGATCTCGGCGCCCACGGTGCCCCAGGGGATGTCGCCCACGTTCTTTTCGGCAAAGACGGTGATCTTCTTGCCGTTGACGATCAGGGCGCCTTCTTCGTATTCGATGGTGCCGTCGAACTTGCCGTGGGTGCTGTCATAGCGCAGCATATAGGCCATATAGTCGGGGCTCATAAAGGGGTCGTTGACGGCAACGATCTCCACGTTGCCGCGCTTGATGGCGGCGCGGAACGCCAGACGGCCGATGCGGCCAAAGCCATTGATACCGATCTTAGTAGTCATTGAGAAAACTCCTTTCATCTCTGTGACGCATAAATTTGCGCACAAAACGATTGCGCAAACGTTTGTCTTATGTTTTTCAAGCAGTATGGTATCATATTCTGAATTTTTTGGCAACCGTCAATTCAGATAACAATCTAAAAAAGACGTTGTGCAAATTGGATGGTGTGGTGTCACTTTTGCACAAATCCTGCAAAAAACAGGCGGAAAACCCTTGACGGAACCCTTGCGAACGCATATACTGAAACCAACTAAATGATTACGTAAATAACGGATGTTTTTACGCAAGGAGAGAACGGAATGAAAGTTACCATCAGTGATGTGGCGCATCTGGCCGGTGTTTCCACCGCCACGGTGTCCCACACCATCAACAATACCCGCTACGTGTCCGCCGAGACGAGGGAGAAGGTCTCCCAGGCCATCGCGACTCTGGGCTACACGCCGGACGCCTCCGCCCGCAGTTTCCGCACGGGCAAGAAGCAGACGGTGGGCTTCATCGTGCCGGACATTTCCAGTAAGTTCTTCGGCAATATGATCGAGGCGGTGGAGACCTATCTCTCCGCCCACGGCTACCACCTCATCATCGCCAACACCAAGGAGGATCCCGACCGGGAGGAGACCCATCTGCGTCTGCTCACCGCCGGTCTGGTGGACGGTCTGCTGGTGGCCAGTACGATGGACGATTTCCAGCGCTTCGACCACCTGATCCCCGCTGGGTTCCCCGTGGTTCTGGTGGACCGCATTTTCGACACGAAGAAGTATCCCTCCGTGTGCGTTTCCAACTTCCAGCCCATCTACCGCAGCGTGTGCCGTCTGGCGGGCAAGGGCCGCCGCCGCATCGGCATCATCGGCGGTCTGCCCCATCTGTCCTCCACCAAGGAGCGTATCTCCGCCTACCGGGAGGCGATGCAGGACTGCGGCCTGCCCGTGGAGGAGGACCTGATCCGCTACAAGACCGCTGAGGAGGACAGCGCCCGCCGCTGTCTGGACCAGTTGCTGGAACACAAGTGCGACGCCATCATCGTCTGCCGCACCTCCATCGCCGCCGAGGCGCTGGTCTACGTCCACAAGCGGGACATCCGTCTGCTGGACGACCTGGAACTGGTGACCTTCCTGGACTATGATTCCAGCCTGAACCGGATTTATGCAGGCCAGGTGGACTGCATCGTGCAGCCCGTGGAGGAACTGGGCCGCGCTGCCGGCGAACAGATCCTCAACCGCATCGAAAAGCCCGACGCGCCCTTCTTCGAAAAGACCCTGACCTCCGCCTATCAGCCCTCCGGCATCCAGAAATGACCCCCCGCTCCCGGCGCCCAAGGCGCCGGGAGTTTTTGCTGCGCCGGGGCCGTCCCGCCGGGCGGCGCGTGCATATTGGAGTGAAAGAATATGCAGAATATGCGGTATAGCGTGCATATTTAACCGCGGGGCGGGGAAGGGCCGCCCGGCGGGACGGCGGGGGCGCTCCGTCCGGCGGAGGGGGGTGTCTTCCCGCCACCTCTGCCGCTGCGGCGGAGCGGATTCCGCTTTTTTGTGGAATTTTTTCCAAAACAGGGAAAACTGTTGAAAATCCGGGCGAAAAGTTGTGCAAGTTGCCCCTTGTATAAATATTCAACTTTGGCGTATAATGCAATCATCATCAAACATTACATACGGAGGGTTCCTGTTATGAAGAAAAATAAGAGCGAGATCAAGAAGATCGTGCTGGCATATTCCGGCGGTCTGGATACATCCATTATCATCCCCTGGCTGAAAGAAAACTATAACGATCCCGAGATCATCGCCGTGGCCGGCGACGTGGGTCAGAACGATGAACTGGACGGTCTGGAAGCCAAGGCCATCAAGACCGGCGCCTCCAAACTGTACATCGCCGACTGCACCGACGAGATGGTGGATGACGTCATCATCCCCTCTATGATGATGGGCGCCTCCTACGAGGGCTATCTGCTGGGCACTGCTTTTGCCCGCCCCATCATCGGCAAGGCGCTGGTGGAGATCGCCAAGAAGGAAAACGCCGACGCCATCTGCCACGGCTGCACCGGCAAGGGCAACGACCAGATCCGTTTCGAACTGGCCATCAAGCGCTTCGCCCCCGAGATGACCATCATCGCCCCCTGGCGTGAGTGGGACATCAAGGGCCGTGACGAGGAGATCGACTATGCCGAGGCCCACAACGTGCCTTTGAAGATCTCCCGCGAGACCAACTACTCCAAGGACAAGAACCTCTGGCACCTGAGCCACGAGGGTCTGGATCTGGAAGACCCCGCCAACGAGCCCCAGTACGATAAGCCCGGCTTCCTGGAAATGGGCGTTTCTCCCTTCCAGGCGCCCGAAGAGCCCGAGTGCGTGACCCTGGACTTCGTCAAGGGCGTGCCCGTGGCCGTCAACGGCGAGGAGATGAAGGCTTCCGACATCATCCGCAAACTCAACGCGCTGGGCGGCAAGCACGGCATCGGCTTGCTGGACATCGTGGAGAACCGTATGACCGGTATGAAGGACCGCGGCGTCTACGAGACCCCGGGCGGCACCATCCTCTACCGCGCCCACGAGGTTCTGGAACAGATCACCGTGGATAAGGACACGATGCATATGAAGCGCAAACTGGCCATCGACTTCGCCGATCTGCTGTACAACGGCAAGTGGTTCACTCCCGTCCGCGAGGCGCTGACCGCCTTCGCCAAGGAGACCCAGAAGCACGTCACCGGCCAGGTGAAACTGAAACTCTACAAGGGCAATATCATCACCTCCTCCGTCACCTCTCCCGAGAGCCTGTATTCCGAGAAGATCGTGACCTTCGAGGAGAGCGATTACGATCAGACCGACGCCACCGGCTTCATCAACCTGTGGGGTATGCCGGACAAGATCCTGGCTCTGCGCGATCAGGGAAGCCTTTGATAAAGAGGGGACAGGTCCCCCCTTTACATTCCCCCTCACCAGTGAAATCGTTCACTGGTGAACGCCGCCTTGGATAGCCGTTGGCGCTTCAGCGCCTTACGGATATCGCATACCCCTTGCGGGTACAAGGCGGCTGGGTCGGGGTATTTTCGCCACGTACACGCCGCGGCGAAAATGATTGGAGAATATTTGCCTTGCGGCAAATCTCCGTTGATGACGCAATCATAACGAAACAATGCGGAAGCGGGACGGAGATTTTCTTCGCCCCGCGTCTGCGGTGAAAGGAACAGTTTATGAAATTATGGGGCGGCCGGTTTCAGAAGGAAACGGACGATTTAGTGAATGATTTCAATGCCTCCATCCAGTTCGACCAGAGGCTGTACAAAGAGGACATCACCGGCTCTATGGCCCACGCCAAGATGCTGGGCGCGCAGGGCATCATCTCTATGGAGGACGTGAGCGCCATCCTGAGCGGCTTGCAGTCCATTCTTGATGATGTGGAGGCCGGCAAGGTGGAATTTACCGCCGACAATGAGGACATCCATATGAACGTGGAGGCCCTGCTGACGCAGCGCATCGGCGACGCCGGCAAGCGCCTGCACACCGGCCGCAGCCGCAACGATCAGGTGGCGCTGGACTTCCGGATGTACGTCCGCAGC